>DATMJR010000336.1:0-2527 GCA_035553775.1 Miltoncostaeaceae bacterium
GTGGTAGCCGCGGCCGGGGGCCTCGGTGGCCTTGGCCAGGGGGGAGCCGACCATGCACGCGTCGGCGCCGCAGGCGATGGCCTTGGCCAGGTCGCCGCCGAAGGCCATGCCGCCGTCGGCGATGACGTGCACGTACTGGCCGGTCTCGAGCAGGTGCTGCATGCGGGCGCCGGCCGCGTCGGCGATGGCGGTGGCCTGGGGAACCCCCACGCCGATGACCTGACGGGTGGTGCAGGCCGCGCCCGGTCCCACGCCCACCAGCACGCCGACCGCGCCCGTGCGCATCAGGTGCAGGGCGGTCTGGTAGGAGGCGCAGCCCCCCACGATGACCGGGATGGGCTGCTCGGCGATGAAGCGCTTGAGGTTGAGCGGCTCGGCCACCGTGGAGACGTGCTCGGCGCTCACCACCGTTCCCTGGATGACCAGGATGTCGAGGCCGGCCTCGAGGGCGACGTCGATGTACTGGGTGACCCGCTGCGGGGTGAACGACCCGCAGGCCACGGCGCCCTGGTCCTTGATCTCGCGGATGCGCTGCGCGATGAGCTCGGGCTTGATGGGCGCCCGGTAGATCTCCTGGAGCCCGCGCGTGGCCTCGGGCGGCGGGTAGCCGGCGATGCGCTCCAGCTCGGCGTCGGCCTCCTCGTAGCGCACCTGGATGCCCTCGAGGTTGAGGACGGCGAGGCCGCCGAGGCGCCCCATGATGCCGGCGGTGCGGACGTCCACGACACCGTCCATCGCGGAGGCCATGAGCGGGATGTCGAAGGTGTGCGGGCCGACCGTCCAGGAGAGGTCGACGTCCTCGGGATCGCGCGTGCGGCGGCTCGGCACGATCGCGATGTCGTCGAAGCCGTAGGCCCGCCGTCCCTTCTTGCCCCGCCCGATCTCGATCTCCACGCCGTTCGCCTCCCCGTGACCCGGCCGCCGCGACCCCCGGAGGGACGTGCCCCGATACAGCGGGACCCAGGCCGGGGACGACGCCCCGCCCTGGGTCCGGATGCCGCGCGCGGCGCGCCCCTGGATAGGGTGAAGGGCGAGGATAGAGCACCCGCCCGGACGGCGCCGTGCCCGTTCGGCGGTTCGGGCAGGACTCCCGCGCGGGGCCGCGAAGGAGGTCCGTCCGGGGCCGGCCGGGCCCCCCGCGCTCAGCCCGGCGCGTCCACCCGCCACACCTGGACCTGCCGGCGCAGGGCCTGGACGTCCTCCAGGCTGAACACCCCCGCCCCCGGCATCAGGGTGTTGGCGGCGCCGCACGCGACGGCGAGGGTCAGGCGCGCCTCGAGCGGCTCCTCGCGCACGAAGCCCGCCAGGTAGCCGGCCAGCAGCGCGTCGCCGGAGCCGACCGTCGAGAGCGCCTCGCGGCGCGGCAGGTGGGCGCGCAGGGTCATGCCCTCCTTGGCGGTCTTCTCCCGCAGGCGGGCCATGCAGCCGTCCTCCTGGTGCACCAGCGCGCAGGCCGCTCCCATCCCGGTGAGGGTCTCGGCCGCCACCGCGAGATCGGCGTCGTCGCTGAACTCGTAGCCCACGATCTCCTCCGCCTCGCGGGCGTTGGGGCTCACCAGGTGGGGCTCGGCGGCGAGCGCGGCACGCAGCGGGGTGCCCTGCACGTCGAGCGCCGTCACCACCCCGCTGGGCAGCGCCCGGATCACCTTGCCGTAGAACTCGTTGCCCACGTCGCGCGGCAGCGACCCCGCGAACACGAACAGGTCGGCGCCGCGCGCCAGGAAGGCGATCTTCTCGAGCAGGATCTCGAGCTCGTCCTCGCCCACCGACGGGCCGTACTCGATGATCTCGGTCTGCCCGCCGTTCGGGTCGATCACGGCCGTGGACGTGCGCGACTCGTCGCGGATGCGCACGAAGTCGTTGAGGATCCCCTCGGCGGTGAGGCCCTCGATGATCGAGGTCCCCGAGCGGCCGCCGGCGAGGCCGGTGGCGATGACGGGCTCGCCCAGGCGCTTCAGCGCCCGGGCCACGTTGACGCCCTTGCCGCCCGGGAGCGCGATCGCCTCGGAGGCGCGGTTGCGCGTCCCCGGCTGGAAGTTGGGCACCGACAGCGTCCGGTCGAGCGCCGCGTTCATGGTCACCGTGACGATCACGGGGCCACCCCAGCCGCAAGGTCGCGCACCCGGTCCCACAGGCCGGGGCCCGCGGCGTCCTCGCCCGCGACGAGGGTGCGCGTGCCCAGGACCACGGATCCCTGCCGCAGCGTCACCCTCCCCAGGGGCTGGCCGCGCACCACCGGGCCGACGACCTCGCCCGGGGCGACCACGGTCTCCCGGACGGGACGCCCGATCCGCACGGGCGCGCGCAGCGGCGGGCCCTCGGCGCGCAGCGGGACGCTCACGCCGGGGCGGCCCCGCACGGGCAGGCGGCCGTACACCGCGCCCGCCGGCACCAGCTGCGCCCGGCCGTACCGCCCGAACCCCCACTGCAGCAGCCGGCGCATGTCACGCGCGCGGCGCTCCTCGCTGGGGGCGCCGATGACGGCGGCGTACAGCTCCACCCCCAGGCCGGGCCGACGGGATCAAGA
>DATMJR010000337.1:0-4415 GCA_035553775.1 Miltoncostaeaceae bacterium
GGCCGGGGCACACCGGCCCCCGCGGGCAGGCGCCTCACGCCGCCAGGGGTGCAGGCGCCACTCCAGGAGGTGCATGCCGGCCTCCGGACGCGTGGCCCGGCGGTACTCGCCCACGACCGACGGGCCGTCGCGGATCGGTGATCGCGCGCCTCGCCCCCGGCGACCATCGCCGGCGTGCCCGGCCCAGCCCCGCCGGCGGTGACCGGGCCGCTCCGCGTGGCGTCGCCGAGGGAGGTCCCCGGGGGGCCGCCGCGGGCCGGGGACCGCGGCGCGCCGGCACCGGGTGGAGCCGCGTGGCGGTCGCGGTCGTCGTGGAGGCGCACCCTACGGGCCGAGCAACTCCCGCGCGGCCGCCTCGGCCGCCGCGAGGGCGTCCCGCGCGCCGGCCCGCCGGGCGGCGGCGTCGGCGCGGCGGGTCTCCGCGGCCGTGACGGCCGCGGCGGCCTCCGCCAGCCGCGCACGGGCGGCGTCCCGCGCGCCGGTCGCCTCCTCCAGCACGCGCACGGCCTCCTCCAGGGCCCGTGCGGCCGCCTCCCGGGCCTCGGCCGCACGGGCGGCCGCCTCCGTCGCCGCGTCGGCCTCCTCCTGGAGGGCCCCGCGCCGCGCCGCGGCCTCCGTGGCGGCCCGCCCGGCCTCGGCCTCCTCGCGCGCGGCGTCCGCGGCCGCGGCGGAGGCGGCGTCGAGCCGCTCCCGCGCCGACTGCAGCCGCGCGAGGAGCTCGGGATCGGCCTCGGGCGGTGCGACCGGTGGCTCCGGGGCGGGCGCCGCCGCCGCGGGGGCGGCGCCGATCGGACCGCCCAGCACGGGCGGCGTGCGCTCGTGGTCCAGGCGCCCGGCGCGCACCAGCTCGCCGACGGCGGGGTCGAGGGCCGCCGCGCGCAGCGTGCTCCGCAGGCGGTCGGCCAGCGCGGGCCCCCCCGCGCCCACCTCGTCCGCGTCGCGGCGCGCGGCTTCCACCGCCGCCGCGATCGCGTCCCCGAGGGCCCGGTCGGCGGCGAGCAGGTCCACGGCCTGTCCGGAGAGCAGGTCCTCGTGCAGCCGGCGCAGGGTCCCGCCGGCCTCCAGCACCTCCTCCACCCGCGCCGGGGCGGCGCGGGCGAGGCGGTTCAGCACCCACGCCGTGATGGTGGGGCGCCGCAGGCGACGCACGTGCTCGGCGGCCTCCGCGGCCCCGAGAGCGCGCAGCCGTGTGCGCAGCTCGTCGCGCCCCCGGGTGAAGTCGGCTAGGGGCAGCGTGTACAGGCGGTCGATCTCCCGCGTGACGTCGACGGGCGCCGGCCGGGGCATGGGACGAGACTCGCACACGGCACGTGGGCACCTCGTGCGTGCGCATGGGCATCCTCTCGCCCCGCGGGCCGGGGCCGGCGGCACCCGGCCGACACACGGGTTATGCCGCTCTCCGGATCCGCTCTCGTCGAGCTCACACCGATCGCCGACCCGCTCGTCGCCCGCGGCGTCGGCGCCAAGGCCTCCGAGGAGGCCCAGGCCGCGCGCCGCGTCGCCGAGTTCCTCGCCGACCGCCCGCGGGTGACGCTCAGCGTGGTGATGCGCCGCTGCGACGTCCCCGCGGCGGTGATGGCGCGGCTGGTGCACATGGGGGCGCTCGCGCTCCTGGAGGCGGACCCCGCCGCCGACACCTGCGAGCGCTGCAACCGCGCCGCGAGCCCGGGCACCACCATCTGCAGCCCGTGTCGCGAGTACCTGGGGTGGGCGCGACTCGCCGGGCGGGACGTGCCCGAGGCCCCCACCGTGATCGAGCCGCTGCGCACGGTGACCCGCCGCCGCGCGACCCGGGAGGGCATGCGGGCCCGGGGTGGGCGACGGAGCCACCGGTAGCGGCCCCTCCGCGGCGGGGGACGTGCGGTCGCGGCGCCACCGTCCGCGGCGTGGAGGACCCGCTCGCGGCACCACCGTCCGCAGCGGGCGGGTCCCCGTTTAGCGCCGGGCGGCACGGGCACGGGCCTCACGCGTGCCCACCGTCGCCACACCCCCTCCCCGCGGACCTCGGGGCCGGGGGCACCGCGGTCTGGCGCACCTGCGATGAGGGGCGCCCGCGTGCTGCCGAGGGGCACTTCGCACGTCATGAGGTCGCTCACGGCGGTCCGGACCCGCGCCGGTGCCGCTCCCGGCCGGGCGCGCGCCGTCGCCGACCTGGCGTGCGAGGTGGTGGGGGGTGACGACCCCGGCCCGGCGCTCGCCCACGTGGCCCGGGTCGCCGCGACCAGCCTCGGCATGACCAGCGGCGCGGTGCTGGAGGTCGACGCGGCGCACGGCGCGCTCCGGACGCGGGTCGCTGTGACGACCGGGGGCGGCCCCGCGCCCCCGCCGAACCTGCCCCTGGCCGACGCCGGCGCCCTGGCGCGGGTGCTGGAGCACGGCGAGGAGGTCGTGGCACTCCGCGCGAGCGGCCTTCCGGTGCCGCTGTGGGACCGGGGCGCGCGCGTGGTGGCCGCCGTCCCCGTGCGCGGCGGGGACACGGAGATCGACGCGATGCTGCTGGTCGCCGGGCCCAGGGCACGTGCGCCCTCCCGGAGCGACCTCGCGTTCCTCGCGGCGCTGGCCGCGCTGGCCGGGCTGGCGCGCGAGCGCGGCCGGCAGCGCACCGCGACCCAGATGCGCGCGCTGCGCGACTCCCTCACCGGCCTGCCGAACCGCGCGCTGGCGTTGGACCGGCTGGCGGCGGCACTGGCCCGCCGGGAGCGCGACACGGGCGACGTCGCCGTCCTGGTGGTCGACGTCGACCGGCTGAAGGCCGTCAACGCGGCACTGGGCGACCGGTGGGGCGACGCGCTGCTGCGCGCCGTGGGCGCCCGCCTGGTCGGCGCCCTGCGCCCCACCGACACGGTCGCCCGCCTGGGCGGAGACGAATTCCTCATCGTGTGCGACGGCGTCCGCGGCGGCGCCGCCGCCGCGGCAGTCGCGCGCCGCGCCGCCGGGGCTCTGGAGACGCCCTTCGAGCTGGCCGGCGACGTGCGACGGGTGCAGGTGAGCATCGGGCTCGCGCTGGCGGGCGGACCGGGCGACACGCCGGAGTCCCTGCTGCGGGATGCCGACGCGGCCGTGCACATGGCCAAGGACCGGGGCGGGGGGCGCGTGGAGATCCTCGACGAGGAGATGCGCGACGGCCTGCGCGCGCGGGCCCGCACGGAGCACGGCCTCCGCCGCGCGCTGGAGCGGGACGAGTTCGAGGTGTGGCACCAGCCGATCGTCGATCTGGCCGGCGGGGCGCCGATGGGGACCGAGGCCCTCGTGCGCTGGCGCCACCCCGAGCGCGGCCTCGTCGCGCCCGGGGAGTTCATCGGGGTCGCCGAGGAGTCGGGGCTGATCGGCCCGCTGGGGCTGCGGGTGCTCACGGCCGCGTGCCGGCACGCGGCCGGATGGCAGCGGGCCCTCGGGCTCCCGCTGCGCGTCTCGGTCAACATGTCGGCCCGCCAGCTCGCCGATCCGGCCCTGGCCGATGCCGTCGAGGGCGTCATGCGGACAACCGGCCTACGCCCGGGGACGCTGCTGCTGGAGCTCACCGAGACCGTGCTCGCCGAGGGGGACGGGTCCGTCGCCCCGGCCCTTGCCGCGGTGTGCGCCCGTGGATGCGGCATCGCCCTGGACGACTTCGGGACGGGCCACTCCTCCCTGGGCCGGTTGCGCAGCTGCCCGGTGGACGTCCTGAAGATCGACCGGAGCTTCGTCGCGGGTCTGCCGGGGCGGGCGGAGGACATGGCGTTCGTGAAGGCCATGATCGACATGGCGCACGCGATCGGCCTCCACGTGGTCGCCGAGGGGGTGGAGACGCCCGACCAGCGCGACGTGCTCACCGCCCTGGGGTGCGACGCCGCCCAGGGGTACCTGTTCGCGCGCCCGATGCCCGCCGCGGCGGCCTTCGCGCACCTCGCCGCCACCGTGCCGTGCCCGTCGCCGCCGGCCCGCATCGCGGACGCACGCGGTCGGCCCATGCCCCGGGCCGGAGCGGCGGCGCCGTCCGTCCCCCTCGTCGCGACCGCGGCGCTCGAGGCGCTGCCCGACGCGGTGACCATCACCGAGGCGCGCCTGGACCGTCCCGGGCCGCGGATCCTGTACGTCAACCGGGCCTTCGAGGAGATGACGGGCTACCGCCGGGAGGAGGTGCTCGGCCGGACCCCGCGCGTGCTGCAGGGCCCCGGTTCCGACCGCGACGAGCTCGACCGGCTGAAGGCGGAGGTGGCGGCCTCGGGGCGGTTCCGGGGGCGCACCGTCAACTACCGCCGCGACGGGCGCCCGTTCATCATGGAGTGGGCCATCTCGCGCATGCGCACCGACGACGGGGTGGAGTGCCTGGTCGCGGTGCAGCGGGACATCACCCGGTTCTCGCCCTCACCCCGGCGCCTCGCCCCCTGGGGCCGCCCGGCCTGATCGCACGGGGCGTCCCCCGGCCGTGCGGC
>DATMJR010000338.1:0-2504 GCA_035553775.1 Miltoncostaeaceae bacterium
CGCCCAGCGCGGCGTCGTCGCGATCCTGGAGAAGCTCTACGCGGCGTTCATCGAGCTCGACGCCACGCTGGTGGAGATCAACCCGCTCATCTGGACGGGCGGCGGCGAGGTGGTGGCCCTGGACGCCAAGGTCACCATCGACGGGAACGCGCTCTACCGGCACCCGGATTTCGCCGCCCTGCGCGAGTCGGTCACCGACGACCCGCAGGAGCGCATGGCCCAGGAGCGCGGGGTCACCTACGTCAAGCTCGACGGCGACGTCGGCATCCTCGGCAACGGCGCCGGGCTCGTGATGAGCACGCTGGACGTCGTCGCCCTGGCCGGCGGCCGGCCCGCGAACTTCCTGGACGCGGGCGGCGGCTCGAAGGCCGAGGAGGTGGTGACCGCCCTCGAGGTGCTGCTGTCGGACCCGAAGGTGAAGTCGCTGCTGGTGAACATCTTCGGCGGCATCACCCGGTGCGACGAGGTGGCCGAGGGCCTGCTCACCGCGCTGCAGCAGACGGGTGCGACGCTGCCCATCGTGGTGCGGCTCGACGGCACCAACGAGGAGGAGGGGCGCCGCATCATCTCCGAGCGCGCCCCGGACAACGTGGTCGTGGAAGGAACCATGCTCTCGGCCGCCCAGCGCGCCGTGGAGCTCGCGAAGGAGGCGGCGTGAGCATCCTGGTCGACGGCGGGACGAAGCTGGTGGTGCAGGGCATCACCGGCCGCGAGGGGGCGTTCCACGCCACCCGGAACAAGGCCTACGGCACGAACGTGGTCGCCGGCGTCACGCCGGGCAAGGCCGGGCAGGACGTCGACGGCATCCCCGTCTTCAACACGGTCGCCGACGCCGTCCAGGAGACCGGCGCCAACACCGCCATGGTGTTCGTGCCGCCGCGGTTCGCGACCGACGCGCTCTACGAGGCGCTCGAGAGCGGCGTGGACCTGGTGATCTGCATCACCGAGGGCATCCCCGCCCACGACATGCTGCGCGTGTACACCCACCTCAAGCGCAGCGGCCAGCGCCTGATCGGGCCGAACTGCCCGGGCGTCATCAGCCCCGGCAGGGCCACCGTGGGGATCATGCCCACGCAGGTGTTCAACCCCGGCCGCGTCGGGCTGGTGAGCCGCTCGGGCACGCTGACCTACCAGATCTCCAAGGAGCTGGCGCTGCTCGGCATCGGCCAGAGCACCGTGGTCGGCATCGGCGGCGACCCGGTGGTCGGCTCCTCGTTCATCGACATCCTCGGGGAGTTCGAGAAGGACCCCGAGACGGACCTCGTGGTGATGGTCGGCGAGATCGGGGGCAACGAGGAGGAGAAGGCCGCGGACTTCATCGCCGCCAACATGTCGACGCCCGTCGTCGGCTACATCGCCGGTTTCCAGGCGCCGCCCGGCAAGCAGATGGGCCACGCGGGGGCGATCATCACCGGCTCGGCGGGCACGGCCCAGGCCAAGAAGGAGGCGCTGGAGGCGCGCGGCGTCGCGGTGGGCACGAATCCCACCGAGGTCGCCCAGCTCGTGCAGCAGCAGCTGGGCTAGCGGGACAACGGCCGGGGGCGCCGATGCGCATCCTCATCGCGATGGGCACGCGCCCGGAGGCGATCAAGCTCGCGCCGCTCGTGCTGGCGCTGCGCGACGCCCCCGGCCTGGACCCGGTCGTGCTCGGGACCGGGCAGCACCGCGAGGTCTTCCAGGACGTCCTCGACCTGTTCGGCTTCGCCGCCGACCTGCGCGCGGACGTGATGCGACCGGGGCAGAGCCTGGCCTCCCTGTCCGCGCGCTGCCTGGAGGTCATCGACCCCCTCGTCGCCGAGACGCGTCCCGACGCGATGGTGGTGCAGGGGGACACCACGAGCGCGGCGATGGGGGCGCTGGCGGCCTTCTACCACGGGGTGCCGGTGTGGCACGTCGAGGCGGGCCTTCGCACCAGCGACCCCCGGCTGCCGTTCCCCGAGGAGATGAACCGGCGCATCGTCACCCGGCTCACGTCGGTGCACCTCGCGCCGACCGCCGAGCCACGGGACAACCTGCTGCGCGAGGCGGTCGCGCCCGACGACGTCGTGGTCACCGGCAACACGGGCATCGACGCCTTCCTGCTGGCCGTGCGCATGCGGGACCGGTTCGAGGACGCCCGCCTGGGGGCGCTCGCCGACGGGTCCTGGCCGCTGGTGGTCGCCACCACCCACCGCCGCGAGAACTGGGGCGCGGGGATCCGGCGCATCGCCGGGGCGCTGCACGACCTGCTGGAGCGGTTCCCGGACCTGCGCGTGGTGCACGCCGCGCACCCCAACCCCGCGGTCCGGGCGGATGTGGAGGCCGAGCTCGGGGGGCACCCCCGGGCCCTGATCGCGGACCCGGTCGGCTACGGCGACTTCTCGCGCCTGCTGTCCAAGGCGACGGTGATCGTGTCCGACTCGGGCGGCATCCAGGAGGAGGCACCCTCCCTGGGCGTGCCGGTGCTGGTGGCGCGCACCGAGACCGAGCGCCACGAGGGGATCCGGGCGGGGGTCGCCCAGCTG
>DATMJR010000339.1:0-10136 GCA_035553775.1 Miltoncostaeaceae bacterium
GCGTCCGTCACCGGCGGATTGTGGCACCCGCGCACCGGTGGCGCATCGCGGCGGGACCCGGCACGCGTCGCGATGCGCGGGGAGGGCGGTTAGCATCGCGCCTCCACGGCGAGGGGGGGCAGGGGATCCGCGCAGGCGCACGAGGGGACGGCTGATGGCGACGATCTACGTCACGGGCCACCGGAACCCCGACATGGACTCGATCGCCTCGGCGCTGGGTTACGCCGAGCTCAAGAACCGGCTCAACCCCGGGGACCGCTTCGTCCCGGTGCGACTGGGACCGGTCAACGCGCAGACGCGCTGGGCGCTCGAGCGCAGCGGCGCACCCGAGCCCGAGTACCTGGAGCACATCATGCTCCGCGCCGGCGACGTGATGACCGACGGGGTCCTGAGCGCCCACCAGGAGGCGTCGCTGCGCGACGTGGGCGTGCGGATGGCCAAGGCCGACGTCGACCTGATGCCGATCGTCGACGACGACGGGTGCCTGGTGGGGATGATCACCGCCCGCGACCTGGCCCGCCGCTACGTCAAGGAGACGGGCGAGCCCTCCAGCTTCGCCGACCGTCCCGTCTCGGTGGACCTCATCGTCGAGGTGCTGGGCGGCGAGATGCTGCTGCGGCCGCAGCGGCGCCTCAACGGCCGGCTGTGGGCCGTGACCGTCCAGGCGGGGAGCATGGGCACCACGATGGGCGAGAACGACATCGCCGTCATCGGCGACCGCGCCGACGCCCAGCGCAAGGCCGTCGAGATCGGGGTCGCGCTGCTGGTGGTGCCCTACCTGCAGCGGCCCGACGACGGCGTCGTGGAGCTGGCGCGCGAGCGCGGCACCGGCATCGTGATCTCGCCGCTCGACTCCTATGTGACCGGGCGACTGGTGTCGCTGTCGGTGCCGGTGCGCGAGGTGATGACGCGCGACCCGCTCACCGTGGACGAGGACGACCTGGTGGCCGACGTCACCGACATGATCACCGACGTCTACTACCGGGCCGCGATCGTCGTCGACGAGCAGCGCCGCCCGCAGGGCCTGGTCACCCGCGCCGAGCTGGTGCGCCCCGAGCCGCGGCACGTGCTGCTGGTGGACCACGGGGAGCAGGCCCAGAGCGTCCGCGGTATCGAGCACGCCCACATCGTCGAGATCCTCGATCACCACCACATCGGCTCGATCGAGACGCGGTTCCCGGTGGTGGCGACCTTCGACCCGGTCGGCAGCACCGCGACGCTGGTCGTGGAGCGCTTCCGCAGCGCCGGCCGCGAGCCGCGCCGGCCCACCGCGGTGATGCTGCTGGCGGCGGTGCTCTCGGACACCGTGATCCTGACGTCGCCCACCACCACCGACCGCGACCGCCAGGTGGTGGGCTACCTGGAGGAGCTGCTGGAGCTCGACCACCGTGCGTTCGGGCGCGAGATGTTCGCCGCCTCCTCCGACGTCGGCGACGTGCCCGCCGCGGAGATCATCCGGCGCGACGCCAAGGACTACGAGCTGTCGACCCGCCGGGTGCGCGTCGCCCAGATCGAGACCGTGGGCGACGGGCTGATGTCCCGCCGCGCGGAGCTGCGCGACGCCCTCGCCGACGCCTGCACGCGAGAGGGCCTGGACGTCTACGCCCTGATGGTCACGGACATCGTCGCGCGGGACACCGACCTCGTCGTCGCCGGCGACGTGCCCGCCGTGGAGCGGGTGTTCGACGTGCCCGCGGTGGACGGGGTCATCCACCTGCCCGGCGTGATGAGCCGCAAGAAGCAGGTCGCCCCCCGCCTGATGGCGGCGGTCCCCTAGCCGGTGGCCACCCTCGTGCTCGCGCTCGCCCTGGCCGCCGTCCTCGGATGGGCAGGGGTCGCCAAGCTGCGCGCGCCCGGCGGGGCACGCGACCGGGCGGTCGCCGTCGCCGAGCTCGTCACGGCCGCGCTGCTCGTGGCGCCCCCGGCCATGCGCGTGGGCGGGGTGCTGGCCGCGTTGCTGGGGGCCGCCTTCACGGGCTGGGTCGGCCGCGCCGCGCTCGCGGGGACCCGGCGCATGGCGTGCGGCTGCTTCGGCGGCACCCGCGCCCACCCGGTGTCGCTGCTGCTGGCGCGGGCGGTCGCGGTGCTCGCCGCGGGCGTTCTGGTCGCGACCGACGCCCCCGGCGCCTTCGACGCGTCCGCCGAGGCGCTGCTGGCCGTCGCCGTCGCCGTGCTGGGCCTCGTGGTGACGGCGCTGGTGGTGCTGGTGCTGGCCCTGTACCGGCAGGTGGGGGTGCTCGAGCGGCGCCTGGGGCCGCGCAGCGCCCTGGAGCTCGCGCACGAGGGCCCGCCGCTCGGCGCGCCGGCCCCGCCGCTGGCCGGCCTGGCCGGCGTGGGCTCGGAGCTGGTCGCGTTCGGCTCGCCCGGGTGCCGGCTGTGCCGGGAGCTCGAGCCGGGTCTGCGCGCGCTCGCCGACGACGGCCAGGCCGTGCTGCCCGTGCGCGAGGACCTGGCCCCCGCCGACTTCGCCCGCTGGGGCGTGCCGGGCACGCCCTTCCTGGTGCACGTGGTGGACGGGGTGGTGGTGGCCAAGGGGCTGGTGAACACGCTCGAGCAGGCGGAGGGCCTGCTGGCCACCGGCCGCGCGCGGGTGGCCGATGTGGCGTAGGCGCCGGGAGGCCGGCGACGCGGGTGCGGGCGGCGCGGCGGCCCCCGGCGGGGTGGACCGCGCGGCCTCCGGGCTCGCCCACGCGCTCGCCGCATCCACCACGCGCCGCTCCTTCCTGGGCCGCGTGAGCGCGGGGGTGATGGCCCTGCTCGGCGTCCCGCTGGCCGCCACCGTCCCCGTCCCCGCGCGCGGGGACGTCAGCGACGCCGTGCCCGGGACCGAGCCCGCCGGCAGCTGGTTCGGCTTCTGCGGCCACTACTGGACCACGGGCTCGTGCCCGGGCCCCTTCCACTTCCCGCGTGTGGACGACGGCGGACGCCCGCTGCGGCCCAGCGACGGCCGCCCGGTGGACGACCTCGGCCGCCTGGTCGACGCCGCCGGTCGCCCCGTGGACGAGGCGGGCCGCCCGCTGCTCGCTCCCGACGGCCTGCCGCTGCCGCGTGCCCCGCGCACCCGGCTGTGCGAGGACTGGGCGGTGGGCGAGTACGGCCTCAACGCCGTCACCCAGGGCAGCTGGTACCGCTGCTGCAACGGCGTGGTGCGCCGCCTCGCCGACTGCTGCAGCACCAGCCGGCGGCGCATCAACGGCGACACGGCGCTCGTGGGCTACTGCCACGGCGGGCGCACGGTGTTCTGCGTGGTCTACATGGAGACGGGGGTCCCCTGCTGATCGATGCCGTGGTCGTCCTCGTCGCGCTGGCCGCCCTCGTGGCCGGCGCATCCGGTGCCTGGTCGCCGTGCGGGTTCGCGATGGTCGAGAGCCTCACGCCGGTGCTCTGCGGAGGCGCCGGCCGGCGCCGCCTGGGGCTCGCCCTGTTCGCGCAGGGCGCCGAGCGCCGCGCTGGTGGCGCTCGGCGGCCTGGCCGTCGCGGGGGCCGCGCGCGACCTCGGCCTGCTGCGCGTGGCCGTGCCGCAGCGCCGGGGGCAGGTGCCCGAGAGCTGGCGCCGCGAGCTTCCGGTCGCCGTCTGGACGCCCGCCTACGGCGCGATGCTGGGGCTGGGGGTGCTCACCTTCCAGGTGGTGTCCACGTTCTGGGTCGCGGCCGGCGGTGCGCTGGTGATCGGCGACCCCGTGGTCGCCGCCGGGTGCATGGCGATGTTCGGCCTGGGACGCGTGCTGATGGTGGTGCTGCCCACCTCGCTCGCTCCCACGCCCCAGGCGGCGGTGGCGCGGGTGGCGCCGCTGGTGGGAGCGGTCCGGCGGGTGAACGCCCTGGTGCTCGTCGTGCTGGCCGGCCTGGCGCTCGCCGCCGCCCCCGCGGCCGCGCAGGTGCCCGCCCCGGTCGCCCGCGGCGCCTTCGACCCGTCGGTCGCCGGTGCCGCGGTCGCCCGCACCGAGGCCACGGCGGCGGGCTCGGCGGTGGTGGTGCGCGCGGGGCGCGTCACGGTCCGCATCCCGGACGCGTCCTCGCCGGCGCTCAACGGCGAGCTGCTCGCGTACCGCGGACCGGAGGGCATCGTGGTCAGCCGGTGGCGCACGGGCGAGGTGGTCGGGCAGGTGCCCGGTGACGTCACCCGGCCCGCCCTCGACTGGCCGTACCTGGCCTACGTCCGCGTGGCGCCGCGCGCGCGGGCGCTGGAGGTGCGCGACCTGCGCACCGGCCGGGTCCGGCGGGTGGCCCGCGTGGGCCACCTGGACGACCTCGGCCGGCCGGTGATGCGGGGCAGGGTGCTGGTGTGGGCGGAGGCCGGCGGCCGCGGCTCGCGCCTGATGCGGATGCGCGTGCCGGGGGGGCGCCCGGTGCGCGTCGCCGCGACGGTTCGCGCCCGGGTGATCACCAGCCCCTCGGTGGGTGCCGGGCGGATGGCGTGGGTGGAGATGCGCGCCCGCGAGTCCCGTCTGGTGGTCGCCCGGGGTGACGGGCGCGGGGCGCGCGTGGTGCTGCGGGTGCCCGTGAACCGCCGGATCCTCTGGACCACCGCCGTCGCCCGCCGGTCGGTGCACGTGACGCTCTGGTCGCTGTCGTCACGGCAGGGCCGGGTGCTGCGCGTGCCCCTGCGGTAGACGGAGCGCTCACACCGAGGCGGTCCCGCGCGTCACGACCCCGTCGCCCGGGTCGCCGTCCTCCCTGCGGGCCGCGCGGCGGTCGCGATCGCGGTCGTTGAGCCAGCGGCTGAGGGGGACGGCGAACCACACCAGCAGGAAGACCCCGCCCGTGACGGCGGCGACGGTGATCGCCGCACCTCGTGTGAACAGGAGGTCGCTCACCAGCAGCACCGCCCCGGTCATCGCCGCCGCCAGCAGCAGCAGCCCCGCGATCGCGAAGCCGTTGGCGATCGCCAGCATGTGCCGCTTGTCCCGCCGGCGGAACCGGATGCGGTGGAAGGCGCTCGGCGCGATCAGCAGCGCGGTGGCCGCGGCGGCCAGCAGCAGCGTGACGAAGTAGACGTTGCGGCCGAACGCGTCGACCTCGGTCCAGCGCTGGGTGAACGGCACGGGTAGCAGGAACGCGAACAGCACCTGCACCCCGGGGAGCACCACCCGCAACTCGTTGAGGAGCTCGATCAGCTCCCGGTCGTAGCGGCTGGCGCCGGTCATGGGGTCCTGGGACACGTGCACCTCCGGTCGCGCCCGCCGCCCACCGCGGCGGCGGGGATGAGAGGTGCCCGTCCCCCGCGGGGCGTACACAGGTCCGTAACGTCACCCGGACGGCCCGCGGCCCGCCCGGGCCGCCGCCCGCTACCCTCACACGGTCCTGGCGCGCCCCGGCGCGCCCGTCCGCATGCCCACGAGAGGTGGCCCGGTGGCCCAGCGCCCGGACCTGCGCAACGTCGCGATCGTCGCCCACGTCGACCACGGGAAGACCACGCTGGTCGACGCCATGCTGTGGCAGACCGGGGCCTTCCGCGAGAACCAGGACGTGGCCACGCGCGTCATGGACTCCATGGACCTGGAGCGTGAGAAGGGCATCACGATCCTCGCCAAGAACACGGCGGTGCGCTGGGGCGACGTGACCATCAACGTGGTCGACACCCCCGGCCACGCGGATTTCGGGGGCGAGGTCGAGCGGGGCCTGTTCATGGTGGACGGCGTCGTGCTGCTGGTGGACGCCAGCGAGGGCCCGCTGCCGCAGACGCGCTTCGTCGTGGGGAAGGCGCTCGGCCACGGGCTGCCCGTGATCGTGGTGGTCAACAAGGTCGACCGGCCCGACGCGCGGGTCGCCGAGGTCGTCGACGAGGTCTACGAGCTGTTCATCGACCTCGGCGCCGACGCGGCCCAGATCGAGTTCCCCATCGTCTACTGCAACGCCAAGCAGGGACTGGCGACGCTCGACCCGGACATCCCGGGCACCGACCTAACGCCGCTGTTCGACACGCTGCTCGCGCACGTGCCGCCGCCGACCTTCGACGAGGACCACCCCCTGCAGGCGCTGGTGACCAACCTCGACGCCTCGCCGTACGTCGGCCGGCTCGCGCTGTGCCGGGTGCGCCACGGCCGCATCCGCCGCGGGCAGTCCGTCGCGTGGTGCCGGGGCGCCGACGGGGCCGTGCAGCGGGCGCGCGTGGCCGAGCTCTACGTGACGCAGGCGCTCGCCCGCGTGGAGGCCGAGGAGGCCGGGCCCGGCGACATCATCGCCGTGGCGGGACTGCCGGACGTCACGATCGGCGACACCCTCGCGGACCCCGACGACGCCCGCCCGCTGGCGGTGCTGAACGTCGAGGAGCCGAGCATGTCGGTGGTGATCGGCATCAACACCTCGCCCCTGGCCGGCCGCGACGGGACCAAGCTGACCGCGCGCATGCTGCGGGCGCGCCTCGACCAGGAGCTGGTGGGCAACGTCAGCATCCGCGTGCTCGACACCGAGCGTCCCGACGCCTGGGAGGTGCAGGGCCGCGGCGAGCTGCAGCTGGCGGTGCTGATCGAGATGATGCGCCGCGAGGGCTTCGAGCTCACCGTCGGGCGCCCCAGGGTCGTCACCCGCGAGGTGGACGGGCACGTGCTGGAGCCCGTCGAGCGCCTGGTGGTGGAGGTGCCCGAGGAGCACATGGGCGCGGTGACGCAGCTGCTCGCCGCCCGCAAGGGCCGCATGGAGGGCGTCGCCAACCACGGCGAGGGCTGGGTGCGCCTGACGTACCTCATCCCGACCCGCGGGCTGATCGGCATCCGCACCCAGATGCTCACCGAGACACGTGGGACCGCGGTTCTCCATCAGCTGTTCGAGGGCTGGGAGCCCTGGAGCGGCGCGATGCGCGGCCGCTCCACGGGCAGCCTCGTCGCCGACCGCACCGGGGTCACCACGACCTTCGCGCTGATGACGCTGCAGGAGCGGGGCCAGCTGTTCGTGGGCCCCGGCGAGACCGTCTACGAGGGGGCGATCATCGGCGAGAACGCCCGCCCCGACGACCTCGACGTCAACCCGACCCGCGAGAAGAAGCTCACCAACATGCGCTCCTCGACCGCGGACGAGCTGGTGCGGCTGGACGTGCACCGCACGCTCACCCTCGACGAGGCGCTGGAGGTCGTGCGCGACGACGAGTGCGTCGAGGTCACCCCGACGGCGGTCCGTCTGCGCAAGGTCGAGCTGTCGGGCACCGCCCGCGCCAAGACCGCCCGGCGGGAGAAGGTCCGGGTCTAACGGGCGCGGCGCCCGAACCGCGCCGCCGGGACCAGGGCGAGGGCCCACGCGGCGGCGACCAGCGTCGCGGCGCCCGTCCAGTCGAGCAGCGGGCTCGCGGCGGGGGCGATCGCCGCCCCCACCCACATCGCGGCGTAGAACGCCATCAGCGCCGCCTGGCGCTCCTCGGGCGCCGAGCGCGCCGCCACCTCGGCGCTCGCGGGCGGCAGGTACGCCCAGTACGCGGCCAGGAACAGGCCGTACCCCAGGGCGAAGAGCCACAGCGGCGTGCCGCCCGCGATCGTGGCCAGCAGGCCGGCGACACCCGCCAGCAGGGTCGTGCGCATCGGCGCCCGGCGCCCGAGGCGGTCCGACAGCCGCCCCGCCGCCAGCGCGGTCGCCACGCCGAGCAGGCCGATCGCGGGAAGGGCGCCCGCCTGCGCCGCGGTCAGGTCGTACCGGTCACCCCGCAGGGCGGCGGGCAGCTCCGCGAGCAGCAACCAGTAGCCCCCGAACGCGAGGGCGGCGACGGCGAGCACCGGCCGCTGGCGGCGCAGGACCCCGCCGACCGGCGCGCCGGCGATCGGTGCCCCGGCGGCGACCGGGGCCGGCGGGAGCCCTCGGACCAGCACGGCGGCCGTCGCCAGGGGGGCGGCGACGCAGACGACCGTCAGCGCGGCACCCACCCCGGCGAGGTCCGCGAGGGCGCCCGTGACGGCCTGCCCGAGAAAGCTCCCGGCCACGACCGCGCCGACGAAGCCGCCGATGAGGCGCCCGCGGGCGGCGACGGGCGTCCCCATCGAGATCACCGCCTGGGCCACCGCCGGGTAGCCCGCCGAGGCCGCGCCCACCACCACCCGCGCGGCCACCGCCACCGCCGGGTCCTGCGCCGCCACCAGCAGAGCGCTCCCCGCCGCGCCCAGCGCGAGCGCCAGCGGAAGCAGCACGCGCGCCGACCGGCCCCGCGCCAGCGCGAACCAGATGAGGCTGCCCGCCCCGAAGCCGGCCGCGAACGGCAGCAGGAACAGGGCGGCCCCGCCCGGGCCCAGCCCGAGCCCGGCCCGCAGCTCGGCCGCCACGGGCACGGGCGCGTTGGCGGAGGCGTACACCAGGAACGCGCCCCCGAGCAGCACGGCGTAGAGGCGCGCGTCGACCGACGCCGGCGCGCCGGGGGCACCCCGGCGGGAGGCGCTCACGCCGCCGCGTCGGGAGCGGCCGCGCGCAGCGCGGCGGCCAGCGCCCCCACGAGCGGATCCGGCCGCCCGCCCGGCGCCGCCGGACGCGCGCACAGGGCGTAGACGAGCGCCGGCAGGACCTCGGCGGTCGCGACGACGCGCACCCGCCCGGCCGCCACGGCCTCACGGGCCGCGATGCCGGGGAGCAGTGCCCTGCCGAGCCCCGCGGCCACGCAGGCGACCGCGGCACCGAGGCCGGCGACCACCAGCCGGTCGGCGGGCGCCGCCGCCGTGGTGCGCAGCACCGCCTCGGTCTCGGCCCGGTCGGCACGGCCGGCCTCGCGGACCACGAGGGTCCGTCCCCGCAGCGCGTCCGCGAGGGGAACCGCGGCGAGGTCGCCCTCCTCGCCGGGGGGTCCCACGAGGACCAGACGGTCCTCGCCCACGCGCGCGGTCTCGAGGTCGTCCGGGGCGCCGCCGCCGGCCAGCGCCGCCAGCACGCACGACACCTCCCCCGCGCGCAGGTCGGCGAGCGCCCGCGCCGGTTCGGCCGCGCGCACGGTGACCGCCAGCCTCGGCAGGGTCCGCCGCAGGCGCGCAAGCGCCGGCGGGAGCAGATGGGTGACCAGCGCCTCGCCCCCGGCCACCGCCAGCCGGCGCCGCCCACGCGAGACGGCGGCGTCCACGGCGCGCCGGGCCTCCTCGGCCGTCGCCATCAGGCGCTGCGCGTGCGGAAGCAGCGCCTCGCCGGCCGGCGTCAGGCGGACGCCCGCGCGTGATCGCACCAGCAGCGGGGCGCCCGCGCGGCGCTCCAGGGCCGCCACCAGGGAGGACACGGTGGGCTGCCGCACCCCGAGGCGGATGGCGGCCCGCGAGAAGCCGCCCGCCTCCACCACCGCGAGGAAGGCGCGCAGCCGCTGGGCGTCCCCGAGCACGTCCACGTCGTTCATCTATCCATCGACGCCGACAATAGCTTGATGGCCGGTTCCCGGGCCGCGATCCTCACCACCGTCCGACGAGGAGGGCATGAGATGGCGACGGTGTTCGAGTGGGATGCGGCGCACTACGACCGGGTGGCGGCGCCGATGACCGCCCGGGGCACGCAGATGGTGGAGCGGCTCCCGCTGCGCGGCGACGAGACGGTGCTCGACCTGGGGTGCGGCACGGGGCGGGTGACCGGGCGGCTGCGCGAGCGCCTGCCCCACGGGGAGGTGGTGGCGGTGGACGCCTCCGCGGCGATGCTCGCGGCCGCGCGGGCGCGGCTGGCCGCCGGCGGCCGCGTGCGGTTCGTCCGCGCCGACGTCGGCGCGCCCCTGCCTCTGCCGGCGGCCGACGCGGCGCTGTCGACCTCCGCGCTGCACTGGGTCCCCGACCACCCGGCGCTGTTCCGGCGCCTGGCGGCCGCCCTGCGGCCCGGGGGCCACCTCGCGCTGGATTTCGGCGGCGAGGGCAACATCGCCGAGGTCGTCGCCGCGCTCGCCGAGGTGGGGGAGACCCACCCCTGGAACTTCCCGTCGCCGGCCGCGACCGCGGCGGCCCTGGAGGCGGCCGGCTTCGAGGTGCGCGAGATCGAGGTGAGCGTGCGGCCGCACCTGCTGGGGGGCCGCGCGGAACTCGAGGCCTACCTGCGCACGGTCGTGCTGGGCGCGCACCTGGAGGGGCGCGACCCGGCCGCCGGCGACCGGCTGGTGTCGGCCGTGGCCGGCCGGCTGCGCGCGCCCGAGATCCGCTACGTGCGCACGGAGGTGATCGCCCGGCGGCGCGAGGCGCACGCCGGGTAGTCTCGCCGGCATGCGC
>DATMJR010000340.1:0-25163 GCA_035553775.1 Miltoncostaeaceae bacterium
GCCATGGGGTCTTCGAGGTGGAAAGGGACGTGCCCCTGGATGAGGCGCGGGCCGCGCGTTTTCAGCCCCCCCGGCGCGCCGATGCGTCGCGCGGCCTCAATCGGGGTCCCCCCACGGCCGAAGGGGGGCCCATGCCCATCGCCCTGCTCGCGCGGCTGCGCGGACGTGCCTCCGGCCGCCCGGGGCCCGACGACGCCGCCCTGCGCGACGGGGACCTGACCGGCGCCGACCTGCGGGCGCTGGACCTCTCGGAGAGGTCGCTCGCCGGCGCCCGGATGGCGAAGGCGGACCTCGCCGGGGTGCGCCTGCGCCGCGCCGACCTGCAGGAGGCCGTGCTCACCGGCGCCTCGCTGCGGGCGGCCGACCTGGGGGGGGCGTGCCTGCGCGAGGCACACCTGGGGGGCGCCGACCTGTCGCGGGCGAGCCTGCGGGAGGCGGACCTGTCGTGGGCGAACGCGCCGGGCGTGGTGCTGGCGTGGGCCCATGCCCCGGAGGCCGTGCTCCGCGGCGCCCGCCTGATGGGGGCCGACGGGCTCCAGGCCGCGCTGCGCGGCGCGGACCTGGAGGAGGCCGACCTCACGAGCGCGCAGTTCCCCGACGCGGACCTCGTGCGCGCGCGCCTGACGGGGGCAGATGTGCGCTGGGCGACGATGGCGGGCGCGGATCTCACCGAGGCGTGCCTGGACGAGGTGCGCGGCGAGAACGCCGTCCTGGAGGGCGCGACCCTCGACGCGGCCTCGCTGGTCGGCGCGGACCTGCGCCGCGCCTGGCTGCGGCGGGCGACGCTGCGGGCGGCCGATGCGCGCCGGGTCGACCTGTCCGGCGCCGACGCGACGGGCGCCGACCTGAGCGGCGCCGCCCTGGCCGACGCCCGGCTGGACGGCGCCAAGCTGCTGCAGGCCGACGCCACGGGCGCCGACCTGACGGGCGCGCACGCCGAGGGCGCGGACATGCGCCGGTTCGTGGCCCCCCACGCCGCGCTGGCCGGCCTGCGCGCTCCGGGCGTGCGCCTGGCGGGCGCCCGCCTTTCCGGCGCGGACCTGACGGGTGCCGACCTGCGCTCGGCGGACCTGCGCGAGGCGGACCTGCGCGGTGCCCGGCTGGACGGCGTGATGGCGCGGGGCGCGGACCTGCGCGGGGCGCAGCTGGAGGGGGCGAGCCTGCGGGGCGCCGACCTGCTGGACGCGCGGCTCGCCGCGGCGGTCCTCACCGGCGCCGACCTCACCGAGACGAACATGGAGGGCGCCGAGCTGTCGTCGGCCCTGCTCGACCAGGCCGTGATGTCGCGGGCCGACGTCACCGACGCCGACCTCACGAACGCCCGGCTGGAGGCGGCCGTCCTCACGGGCGCCGACCTCACCGGGGCGATGCTCGACAACGCGACGCTGCGCTGCGCCGACCTGCGCCTGGCCGATCTCACGGGGGCGCGCCTGAGCCACGCGGACCTCTCGGGGGCCCGCCTGGTGTTCACGCGGATGTGGGAGACGCGCGTGTACGCGACCCGGTTCGAGGGTGCGCACCTGGAGGGCGTCGACCTGACCGGCTGCATCCCCGCCCTCACCATGTGACGCCGGGCCGGGGGGCACCGGCGGCGGCGCCGGCCGGCCTCACCCCCCGCCGGACGCGACCATCTGGGCGAAGCCGGTGCGCCAGCTGGGGTACCGCGGGGCGAAGCCGAGCTCCCGGCGCGCCCGGGCGTTGGAGGCGCCGCGCAGGTGGGCGCCGTAGTACACGGCCTGTGCTCCGAGCTCGCGCGCGGCCGTCCGCTCGTCGAGGCGCGCGGGGGGCGGGCCGCCCAGCAGCCGCGCCAGCACGGGCGCCCACTCCCGGACGGGGGCGGGCTCGTCGTCCACGACGTTGTAGACGCCCGGCGCGCCCCGCGTGAGCGCGCTCACGGTGGCCGCCGCCGCGTCGTCGGTGTGCACGAACGACGTGACGCCGTCGCCGTCGCCGACGAGGGGGTACCGGCCCGCCCGCAGGGCCTCGGCGACGGTGCCGCCCGGGGCGTACATGGTGCCGGGGCCGTAGAAGAACCCGTACCGGAGGACGACGCCCTCGAGGTCGGGGGCCCCGAGCACGGCGTCCTCCATCGCCAGGTTGGCGCCGATGGTGCCGGCCAGGGGCGGAGGCGCCTCGGTCCAGACGCGGGCCGTCTCGTCACCGACGGGCGGACCCTCCGGCGCGGTCATGAACACGACGCTCTGCGCGATCAGGCGGCGCGCCCCCGCCCGTGCCGCCGCCGCCACGAGCGCCGGGGTGACGTCCCGGCGCAGCCGGTTGGTCGCCTCGAGCCACGCGTCGTAGCCCTCCTCGCCCGGCGGCTGCGACAGCGCCGTGAGCTGGTGCACCACCACCTCCGGGCGGGCCGCCGCGACCGCCGCGGCGAGCGCGTCCGTGTCGGTGGCGTCCACCACCGCGGGCGCGGCCCCGAGGCCGCGCAGCAGCCGGGCGCCCGCGTCGCTGCGGGTGGTACCCGTGACCTCGTGGCCGGCGGCGGCGAGCCGCGCCACCAGTGGGCGGCCGATCGCGCCCGTCGCCCCCGCCACCAGCACCCTCACCGGCCCTCCCCTACGTCGCCGTCACCGGGGACGGCGCCGCGCATTGCCCGAGGCCGACGACCTCGCCCGGGCGCAGGGAGGCGGCGAGCACGCCGGCCGGCGCCTCGACAACGACCCGCGCACCGCGGGCGCCGGCCGCGCGCCCCGGGGGCAGGGGATCGACCACCCGCAGCACCCGGCCGCCGGCGTCCAGGAAGGCGCACCCGATGCGTGCGCGCAGCCCGAGCGCGTGGACCGAGGAGCAGGGCTCGAGCCAGAGACCCTCGTCCGGGCGCAGGTCGGAGGTGAACAGCAGCCCGATCGCCCGTGCCAGCGGCGTGCGCGCGCGGTGGCAGCGGGCAACGACCACCCGGCCGTCCGCGCGCACCAGTGGCGCCGGCGGCCCCGTGAGGCGGTCGATACGCAGCCGTCCCATCGCCGGGACCTTCGCACGTGACGTCCGACCCCGGGGTTACGGTCTGTGCCGATGAGCGATCCATCCGACCCCCGCGAGGTGCTCGCCGCGGTGCGTCGAATGGAGGCGGAGCTCGACGAGCTGCGTCTCCGCACGCGTCGGGCAGCCACGGCGCTCGACACGGACGCCCTGCGCGCGGCCATCGCCGCGGATGCCGCCGAGGAGCGGCGGCGGGTCGTGGAGGACCTGGAGACGGTGGTCGAGCTCATCGCCACCGCCTGGCGTTCGGCGGCCGACGGCACGGCGCGTCTGGCCGACGACGTCCGGGGGCTGCGGGACGAGGTCGCCGCGCTCCGCTCGGCCATGGAGCACGCCCGCCTCGAGGTGCGGTTCGGGCAGCTGAACGGCAACGGGAGCGGCGTGTAGGGGCGCCGCTCCCGGGGCTCGCCGGCGGCCTGAGCCGCCGCCGCGATCCCGGGTGCGCGACGTGCGTCCGCCACGTGTCCGCCCGTCGGCCGGCCGGGGCGCCGGTGCCGAGGGGGCCCGCTCCCGGCCTACGGGCTGGGCCGGAGCGCGCCCTGCAGGGCGGTGAGCGCCCGGGCGAACATCAGTCCCATGGCGTCCGCGGCGTCGTCGGGGGTCGCCCGGGGCTCCATCGCCCGCAGCCCGGCCGCGGCCAAGTCGGCGGCCTTCACGATGACCTGCCAGCGGTCGACCGCAGCCACCTGCCCGCCGGACTCCGCCTGCATCTCGTCGAAAGCCTCCTTCTGGGCCCGCATGAGCTCCTTGAGGCGCTCCTTGAACTCCTCGGCCGCTCCCTCGCCGAACGCGAAGCCGAAGGGTCCGAGGTCCATGTCGTCGTCGCTCATCCTGACCTCCCGGAGGTCGTCTAGAGCCGGATCTCGCGGATGAGGGTGCGCGTGAACAGGTGGATCGTGTCGATGAACTGGACCGTGTTGCCGTGCAGGTCCATCACGATCGAGTGCGTCCGCGCCCCGTCCGCGAAATAGCGTACCCCCTTGAGGAGGTTGCCGTCCGTGACCCCGGTCGCGATGACGTAGTAGGGCTTCGGGGCGAGGTCGGACATCGAGAAGATCCGGTCCGCGTCCTCGATGCCGAAGTCCGCCATCTTGGCCCGCTCCTCGTCGGTGCGGGGCCACATCTTGCCCTGGATCTCGCCGCCGAGGCACTCCAGCGCGGCCGCCGTGATGACGCCCTCCGTGGACCCGCCGATGCCCACGTACAGGTGGTCGCCCGTGCCCCGCACGCCCACCGACATGCTCGCGGTGATGTCGCCGTCGGGGATGAGGCGGATGCGCGCGCCCACCGTGCGGATCTCGTCGATGAGGTCGGCGTGGCGCGGCCGGTCGAGCACCACCACGGTGAGGTCGCGGATGCGGCGCTGATAGCAGCGCGCGAGCACCTCGAGGGTGTCGGACATGGGCGCGTCGATGTCCACGCGTCCCTTGGCCGTCGCGCCCACGCAGAGCTTGCGCATGTACATGTCGGGCGCGCTCATGATGCCGCCCGGCGCCCCCACCACGGCGATGGCGATGGCGCCGCTGTCGCCCCGCGCGACCAGGTCGGTGCCCTCGAGCGGGTCGACGGCGATCTCGCAGGGCATGCCGCCCGTGCCGAGGACCTCGCCGACGTAGAGCTCGGGGGCCTCGTCCTTCTGGCCCTCCCCGATCACGACGGTGCCCGTGATCGGCAGCTTGTCGAACTCCTCGCGCATCGCGTCCACGGCGGCGCCGTCGGCGGCGTGGTTGTCGCCCCGGCCGAGCCACCGCGCGGAGGCGATGGCGGCCTTCTCGGTGACCTTCAGGAAATCGACCGCCGGGACGGTCAGCTCGGGGGCGCGGGCGGGGGTCGCCACCGGCGTCAGCCCGCGGCCAGACGCGCCTTGCGCGCGGCGGCGTCCTCGTTGAACTTCTCCAGGCCGGTCGTGGTGAGGGGGTGCATGAGCATCTGGTAGAAGACCTTCGCCGGGATGGTCGCGATGTCGGCCCCCATCTTGGCGGCCTCGGTCACGTGGACGGGGTTGCGGATGGAGGCGGCCAGCACCTCCGTCTCGTACTCGGAGCCCATCAGGGCGTCGACCACCTCGCGCAGCGCCTCGACGCCGCTGTTGCCGATGTCGTCGTAGCGGCCCATGAAGGGCGACACGTACCGCGCGCCCGAGGCGGCGGCGAGCAGCGCCTGGGGCGCCGTGAAACAGAGCGTCATGTTGACCGCGACGCCCTCGCGCGCGAGCGTGGACGTGGCCGCCAGGCCCTCGGCGCTGGTGGGGATCTTCACGACGATGTTGGGGTGGATCGCGGCCAGCCGGCGCCCCTGGTCCACCATCTCGCTGCGGCTCTCGGCGGTGACCTCGGCCGACACCGGCCCGTTCACCAGCTCGCAGATGTGGCGGTAGATGTCCTCCTCCTCGCCCTCCACCTTGGCGATGAGGCTGGGGTTGGTCGTCACGCCCGCCAGGACGCCCCAGGACGCGATCGTCTCGATGTCGTTGAGGTCGGCGGAGTCGATGAAGAGCTTCACGCTCGGTCCTTTGCCTCGCGATGCCGGTTCGGCGCGCACACGCGGCCGTCGTCCCGTCCCCCGCGCGAGGCTATAGAAGCCCCCGGGCGAGGTGAAGACGGCGGCGCGGCCCGCGTCAGGGGTGGGTACCCGGAGGGGGGCCCGCCGACGCCGCGGCCCGGTGTCCGCGGCGGCCCGGCGCCGCCGGCGCCCGCTCCGGGCGAGGGGGCGCCGCGCGGGGCCATGCATCGCGTACCCCCGCCCGGCCTACTTGACGACCTCGTGCCAGCGCCCGGGTGCGCCGGCCAGCATCGCCTCCGCCGCCGTCAGGACGTGCCGCATGAAGGTCACGTCGTGCACCCGGAACAGCGACGCGCCCTGCAGGCGGCACCAGACGACGCCGGCGGCGGTCGGGGCGGTGCGCTCCCGCGCCGCGAGCCCGGTCACGGCGCCGAGCACCTTCTTGTGGGAGATGGGCACGAACACCGGGCGTCCCAGGGCCGCGACCTCCCCGAGCCGGTGCAGCAGCGTGAGGTCCTGGGGCGGCGACTTGCCGAGGCCGACGCCCGGGTCCACGACGATGCGCTCCGCGGGGATGCCGGCCGCGGCGGCCTCGGCGAGGGCCGCGCCACCCCAGTCCACCACCGCCTGCGGAACGTCCACATCCGGGAAGCTCGGGGGCCGCACCTTGGGCTCGCCGAAGAAGTGCGTCAGCACCACGCCCACGCCGCCCACCGCGGCGACCCGCGCCATTGCCGGGTCGCGCAGGCCCGTGGGGTCGTTGAGGATGCCGGCACCGGCGGCGATGGCCTCCTCGGCGACCGGCGCCTTGAAGGTGTCGATCGCGACGGGCACGTCGAGCTCGGCCGCCAGCCGCGTGATGACGGGCACGACACGGGCCGCCTCCTCGGCGGGGTCCGTCGGCGCCGAGAAGCGCAGGCTCTCGCCGCCCACCTCCACGACCGACGCGCCCGCCTCCGCCAGCCGGACCCCGTGCGCGACGGAGGCGTCCGTGCCGTAGTACCGGCCCTCGTCGGTGAACGAGTCCGGCGTGGCGTTGACGATGCCCACCAGGTGCCCGCGGCGGCAGTCGATCTCACCCCGGGCGTGCACCCAGCGGACGGCGTCCGGAGGGAGGTCCGCCAGCGGGTCCGGCGTGGGCGTCACGGGCGCGGCAGGACGGGGACCATGGCCACGGCGCCGGAGGACCGCCCGCGGCGGCGGAGGAACCGCTCGCGGCAGCACCGTCCGCGGCGGCGGAGGAACCGCTCGCGGCACCACCGTGCCCGGCGGCGGAGCAACCGCTCGCGGCACCACCGTCCGCGGCGGGTCCCGCAGGCGGCAGGAGATCGCCCGCGGCGGGGCAGGGACCGCTCGCGGCACCACCGTGCGCGGCGGGTTCCGCGGGCGTCAAGGAACCGCCCGCGGCACACCCTCCCGCGGGCGCCAAGAGATCGCCCGCGGCACACCCTTCCGCGGGCGTCAGGAAATCGCCCGCGGCACACCCTTCCGCGGGCGGGGATCACCCGATCGACCGCTCGAGCCGCGGCTCGGCGGCGCCCGTCGTCCAGCGGGCCCGCACCCCCGTCGGCGCGATGCGCGACACCCGGGTCTGCGCGTCGCAGCCGGCCGCGGCCAGCACGGCGGCGGCGCGCTCGGCGAGCGCCGGCGCCACCTCACGGTGGCACCACAGCAGGGTGGACGGCCCGCTGCCCGAGATGGTGACCCCGTAGCAGCCCTCGTCCCCCACCAGGGTGCGCAGGGCGTCGAGGCCGGGCACCAGGGACCCGCGGTACGGCTCGTGCAGATGGTCCACCAGGAACGGGCTGACGTCCTCCAGCCGGCCCTGGGTGAGCGTGATCACCAGGCCGATGGCGGAGGCGACGGTGGCCGCCGCCTCCTCGAGCGGGACGGCGTCGGGGAGCGCCCGGCGGGCGGCGTCGGTGGAGACCCGCGCCGGCGGGATGGCGGCCACGAACGCGAGGTCCTCCGGCACCGTCAGGCGCATCGCGGCCGGCCCCGGCGCGACCGTCACCAGCCCGCCCTCCAGGCACGCGGCGGCGTTGTCGGCGTGGCCCTCCAGCTCGGTCGCGCGCGCCAGCAGGTCGGCGGGGCTCCAGCGCAGCGACCCGAGCGCGTTGGCCGCGACCAGGCCGGCGCAGACCGCGGCGGCCGACGAGCCCAGGCCCCGTCCCAGCGGGATGCGGTTGCGGCACTCGATCTCGAGACCGTCGAGCGAGTCCAGGCCCATCCGCATCGCCCGGCACACGAGGTTGCCGGCGTCCTCGGCCACCTCGCCGGCGCCCTCGCCGGTCACGCGCACCGCCAGCGGCCCGGGGCGGCGCCGGATCACCACCGCGTTCGAGAGGTCCAGCGCCACGGCCAGCGCGTCGAACCCGGGCCCGAGGTTGGCCGAGGTGGCCGGCGCGCTGACCACCAGCGACTCAGTCAAGGACGGCCTGCTCCAGGGCCTCGACCGTGGCCGGGATGGTGCGCGGCACGGGCATGTCGGCGACGGCGGTGTCCGGGTCCTTGAGGCCGTGCCCGGTGAGCACGCACACCACGCGCTCGCCCTCGCGGAAGCCGCCCTCGGCCGCATGCGCGATGGCGCCCGCCAGCGACGCCGCCGAGGCCGGCTCGCAGAACACGCCCTCGGTGGCGGCGACCAGGCGGTAGGCCTCCAGGATCTGGGCGTCGGTCACCGCGGCCACGCCGCCCCCCGACTCGCGCATCGCGGCCAGCGCCTGGGTCCCGCTCGCGGGGTTCCCGATGCGGATGGCCGTCGCGATCGTCTCCGGGTGCTCCACCGGTGCCCCGTGCACCAGGGGCGCCGCCCCGGCGGCCTGGAAGCCGAGCATCCGCGGCAGCCGGCTGCTGGCCTCGTGCTCCTGGTACAGCCGGAACCCGGCCCAGTAGGCGGTGATGTTGCCCGCGTTGCCCACCGGGATGCAGAGGGCGTCGGGGGCGTCGCCCAGCTCGTCGCACACCTCGAACGCCCCGGTGGTCTGGCCGGCGATGCGGTACGGGTTGACCGAGTTCACCAGCTCGATGTCGTGGCGCTCCACCAGGTCGCGCACGGCGGTGAGCGCCTGGTCGAAGTTCCCCTCGAGCGCGATCACGGTGGCCCCGTGCGCGATCGCCTGGGCCAGCTTGCCCGCGGCGATCTTGCCCTGCGGGATGACCACCGCCGCGCGGATGCCCGCGCGGGCCGCGTAGGCCGCCGCCGAGGCCGAGGTGTTGCCCGTGCTGGCGCAGATGACCGCCTCGGCGCCGCGCTCCACGGCCTTGCTGACCGCCATGGTCATGCCGCGGTCCTTGAAGCTGCCGGTGGGGTTCATGCCCTCGAACTTGACGTACAGCTCCACGCCGAGCCGTTCGCCCAGGCGCTCCAGGCGCACCAGCGGGGTGCCGCCCTCCCCCAGGCTGACGACCGGGGTGGCGTCCGTGACCGGCAGGTAGGCCCGGTAGCGGTCGATCAGCGCGGGCACGCGCCCGGGCGCGGTCAATCGCCCTCCCCGGAGCCGATGACCCGCAGCACCACCGGCGCGTCGCGCATGTCGTCGAGGGCCGCGATGCGCGCCAGGGCCGCCTGCATGCGCTCCTCGCGGCCGCGGTGGGTGACCAGCACCAGCCGGGCCCGGTCGCCCTCGCCGCGCTGGATGACGCTGCGGATCGACAGGCCCTCCTCGGCGACCACCGACGCCACCCGCGCCAGCACGCCGGGCCGGTCCTCCACCTTCAGGCGGACGTAGAAGGCCGAGCTGACGTCGCCCGGCGGCATGATCGGCCGGCCGGCGTCGGCGAGCGCGTTGTGCAGGAAGCTGCCCTCGCTGGTGCCGAGGATCGACATCACGTCGGCGAGCACCGCCGAGGCGGTCTCCACCCCGCCCGCCCCGGGCCCGACGAGCATGATCTCGCGCACGGTGTCCGACTCCAGCAGCACCGCGTTGTCGGGGCCGCCGATGGCCGCCAGCCGGTGCCGGTAGGGCACCAGCGCCGGGTGCACGCGCACGCTGATGGCGCCGTCCTGGAGCCGGGCCACGCCGAGGAGCTTGACCACGAAGCCGAGATCGCGCGCCGTCTCCAGGTCCTCCCGCTGCAGCCGGTCGATGCCCTCGTGCGGCACGTCGTCGAAGTGGACGCGGGTGTGGAAGGCGATCGACGACAGGATCGCCATCTTGGCCGCGGCGTCCGCCCCGCCCACGTCCTCGGTGGGGTCGGCCTCTGCGTAGCCCAGCTCCTGGGCCTGGCGCAGGGCGGTGTCGTAGTCGAGGCCGCCGCGCGACATCTCGGTGAGGATGTAGTTGGTGGTGCCGTTGACGATGCCGGTCACGCCGCGGATCTCGGCCGCCAGCAGCGACTCGCGCAGCACCTTGATCACCGGGATCGCCGCGCACGCCGAGGCCTCGAAGCGCAGCTCCGACCCGGTGGAGGCCGCGAGCGCCAGCAGCTCGGGCCCGTGCCGCGCGATGAGCTGCTTGTTGGCCGTCACCACGGGGATGCCGGACTCCAGCGCGCGCCGCAGCAGGCCGAGCGCCGGGTCGAGCCCGCCCATGACCTCCACCAGCACGTCCAGGTCCGGGTCGCCCAGCACGCGCTCGGGGTCGGTGGTGAGCAGCGCCGGGTCGACGCCGGGGCGCTCCCGGGACAGGTCGCGCACCAGGATCGGCCCGATCTCGACCGGGTGGCCCGAGGCCCGGGCGATCGTCGCCCGCTGCTCGGCGATCGTGCGCACAAGGCCCTGCCCGACGGTGCCGCATCCCAGCAGCCCGATGCGCACCGGCGCTCCGGGCGCGCGGCGGCGGCGCACCGGCTGCGGCGCGGTGCCGCTAGACATCGTCGCGGGCCACGATGTCGGCGTACGTCTCCCGGCGCGTCACCACGCGGGCGACGCCGTCGTCCACGAAGACGACCGCCGGCCGGGGCTGGCCGTTGTAGTTGGAGGCCATGCTCACGCCGTACGCGCCTGTGGCGGGCAGGCAGACGAGGTCGCCCACCCGGAGGGCGGGCAGGTGCGCCTCGGGCACGAGCACGTCGCCGCTCTCGCAGTGCTTGCCCACCAGCCGGTAGGTCTCTCCGGCGTCCGCGTCCGCGCGGTTGGCGAGCACCGGCTCGTAGACGGCGCCGTAGAGCATCGGCCGCAGCTGGTCGCTCATGCCGCCGTCGACGGCGGCGTAGGTGCGCACGCCCGGGATCGCCTTGACGGCGCCGACCCGGTAGAGGGTCATGCCCGCACGGCCCACCATGGCCCGCCCGGGCTCGATCACCAGGCGCGGCACCGGCAGACCCCGCCGCGACCACGCCTCGCGGACGGCCTCGGCGACCGTCTCCACGAACCGCTCCACCCCGGGGGGCCGCTGGGCCCGCGTGTACGCGATGCCGAGTCCCCCGCCCATGTCCATGACGCCCAGGTCCTCGGCGCCGACGTCGGCGGCGAAGGCGGCGAGCACCTCGGCGGCCTCGGGGAACACCGACAGGTCGAGCAGCTGCGAGCCGAGGTGGGCGTGCAGGCCCACCAGCCGCAGCGCGGGGGCGGCCCGGACGGCCTCGACACCCTGGGCGGCGAGCCCGCCGGCCAGCGGGAACCCGAACTTGGAGTCGACCTGGCCCGTGGCGATGGACCGGTGGGTGTCGGGGTCGATGCCCGGCGTCACCCGCACCAGCACGGGCTGCACCACGCCGCGGGCGGCGGCCTCGCGCTGCAGCAGCGCCACCTCGTCCAGGTTGTCGACGATCACCATGCCGACGCCGGCCTCGAGGGCCGCCGCCACCTCGGCGGCGTCCTTGTTGTTGCCGTGCAGGTGGATGCGCTCCGGGGGCACGCCCGCGCGCAGCGCCGCGTACAGCTCCCCGCCCGAGGCGACGTCCACGGACAGTCCCTCCTCGGCCGCCAGGCGCAGCATCGCGAGGCCGAAGTAGGCCTTGCTCGCGTACACCACCTCACCGCCCGGGGCGTGCGCCGCCACGGCGTCCACGAAGGCCCGCGCGGTGGCGCGCAGCAGCCCCTCGTCGTAGACCACCAGCGGCGTGCCATGGGCCGCGGCGAGGTCGACCAGGTCGCAGCCGCCGACCGTGAGATGGCCCTCGGGTGAGACGGACGCCGACGGGGGCAGTACCTGTTCGAGAGCCAGCATGAGGACGCGCGGACGGTACCAGAAAGGCCCCTCCGGGCCCCGGTCCCGCGGCGCCGGAGGGTGCCCACGGACGGCCGCGGCGACGGGTGGGGGTCGCGGCGCGGCGGCCCGCCCCTATCCTCGTCCGGATGTTCCATCAGATCCGTTTCCATTCGACCGACGGCACCCCGCTCGCCGGCCTCTACCACCCCGCCGGGGATGACGGCGGCGGCCCAGGGGCCGTGGTCGTGCACGGCCTGGGCAGCTGCAAGGAGAACCACGCGGACTTCGGCGAGGAGTGCGCGCGGGCCGGCATCGCCGCGCTCGCGCTCGACGTGCGGGGGCACGGCGCCAGCGGCGGCCGCCTGGACGCGGGGGCGGTCGACGACGTGCTCGCGGCCACCGAGTGGCTCGCGGCCCGCGGGCACGGCCCGCTGGCCGTGCGCGGCTCGTCGCTGGGCGGCTTCCTGGCGCTGCACGCCGCCGCCCGCGACCCGCGCGTGCGGGCCGTCGTCGCGCTCTGCCCCGCGCGGCCGGAGCAGCTGGCACGCAAGACCGAGACGCCCTGGCCCCTGGCGCTGCCGCTGGGCCCTTCCGTCGCCCGCGATGACGGCGTCGCCCGCGGCTTCTGGCACGCCCACGGCGACGAGGTCGTGCCCTGGGGGTCCACGTTCGCCCTCGCGCAGATGTCGCCGCATCCGCGGCGCCTGCACGTCGCCATGGGCGGCCATCACCGCAGCCTGCAGCACGACCCGGCGGTGCTGCGCGACACCGTCGCGTTCCTGCGCGCGCATCTGTCCGCGGCGTGAGCGACGCGGCCGGCGGTCTGGCCGCGCTCGACGCGGAGGTCGTCTCGTGCCGTGCCTGCCCGCGCCTGGTGGAGTGGCGCGAGCGCGTGGGGCGGGAGCGGCGGCGCGCCTTCGCGGGCGAGGCCTACTGGAGCCGGCCCATCCCGCTGTTCGGCGACGACCCGTCGCCCGTGATGGTGCTGGGGCTGGCGCCCGCCGCCCACGGCGGCAACCGCACCGGCCGGGTGTTCACCGGCGACCGCAGCGGCGACTTCCTGGTCGCCGCGATGCACCGCGCGGGGTTCGCGAACCAGGCGCACTCCGTCCACCGCGACGACGGCCTGCGCCTGATCGGGTGCCGGATGACCCCGGCGGTGCGCTGCGCGCCGCCGGCGAACCGGCCCCTGCCCGAGGAGCGCGACCGGTGCCTGCCCTACCTGGTGCGCGAGATCGCGCTGACCCGGCCCCGGGTGATCGTGGCCCTCGGCGCGATCGCCTGGGACGCCGCGCTGCGCGCCCTCACCGCGGCCGGGGTGCCCGCCGTGCGACCGCGCCCCCGCTTCGGGCACGGTGCCGAGGCGCGCCTGGGCGACCTGCTGCTGGTCGGCTCCTACCACCCGAGCCAGCAGAACACGTTCACGGGACGCCTGACGCCGGAGATGCTGGACGCGGTGCTCGTGCGCGCCCGCGCGGCGGCTCAGGCCACGGAGGCGAACGCGGCCGGGTAGACGACGGTGCCGCCGACCGGGCGCCAGGCGGGCAGCCGCAGCGCCTGCCAGGCCTCATCGGGCGCCGGGAAGGGGGGCGTCACCCCCAGGTCCCTCGCCTGCTCGAACCCGAAGCGGCCGTAGTACTCCGGGTCGCCCAGCACGACGACCAGCACCGCGTCCGTCTCGGCCGCCCGGCGCAGCGCCTCGTCCAGCAGCAGGCTCCCCACCCGCCGGCGCTGCCGCGCGGGCAGCACGCCGACGGGGGCCAGGGCGAGCAGGGCCGTGCCGTCGTCGAGGGCCGCGCGGGTGAGCAGGACGTGGCCCACCACCTCGCCGTCCTCCTCGGCGACCAGCGAGAGCGGCGCCAGCCACGCCTCGGTCCCGCGGAGGGCGTCCACCAGGTCGGCCTCCGCGCGCCGCCCGAACGCCGCCTCGTGCACCCGGCGGATCCCCGCCGCGTCGCCGTCCCGCTCGACCCGCACCCGCGTCACCGGGGCACCCGCGGCGGCGGGGTGCCCGTCGGATCCCACTACAGGTACCGCATGGGGTCGACGGCGGCGCCGTTCACGCGCACCTCGAAGTGCACGTGCGGTCCGGTCGAGTGCCCGGTGCTGCCCGCCAGCGCGATCGTGGTGCCCTGTCCCACCGACTGCCCGGGCGACACCAGCAGGCGCGAGTTGTGGGCGTACGCCGTGGCGATGCCGCCGCCGTGGTCGATCACGACGAGGTTGCCGTAGCCGCCGCTCCAGCCGGAGGAGATGACGCGCCCGGCGGCGGCGGCCGACACGGGCGTGCCCGTGGGGACCGCGATGTCGATGCCCTCGTGCATCCGCCCCCAGCGGGGCCCGAAGGGCGAGGTGAAGGTGCCCGCGGCGGGCCAGATCATCCCTCCCGACGACGACGGGCTGCGCGACACGCTGGCCGCCACGGGCGACGAGGTCTGCGCCGCGACGATGCGCGCGGCGAGGGCGGCCGACCGGCGGCGCAGCCCGGCCGCCTCGGCCTCGATGTGGCGGCGGTCCCCCTGGACCTGCACCAGCAGCTGCTGGCGGCCCTGCCGCAGGCGGTCCAGGTCGGCCCGCCGGCTCTCCAGCTCCTCGGTGACCGCGCGCAGCTCCGCCGCGGTGGTCTCGGCCCGCACCTCCGCGTCACGCGCCTCGTCCCGCGCCCGCTGGATGCGGTCGCGTGACGCGCGCACCTCGCGCGCGGTGGTGCGGGTCTCCTCCACCAGGGCGCCGTCGCGGTCGCTGATGCGCTGCAGCAGCTCCTGCGTCTCGACGACGTCGGCGACGCTGCCCGAGCTGAGCAGCACCGTCAGCAGGTCGGGCTCGCCGTGCTGGTAGATGTAGCGCAGCCGGTCCGCGAGCGCGCGGCGGTGCGACGCCAGGGCGTCCTCGGCGCGCGCCAGGCGGTCCTTCTCCAGGCGCAGCGCCCCGTCCAGCTGCGCGCGGCGCGCCTCGAGCTGCTCGGCCTGCGACTCCAGCCCCTGCAGGCGCCCCTGGAGGGGGATCAGCCGGCTGCGGAGCGCGCCGATGCGGGTGGAGTAGGACGTGACCTGGCGGGTGAGGTCGGCCTCCCGGCCCCGCGCCCGCTGCAGGCGCTCCTCCACCCGCTCCAGGCGCCGGTCGACCTCGTCCTTGCGCTCGGTCGCGGTCTGGCCGAGGCCGAGCACGGCGACCGACACGGGCGCCGCCGCCAGCGCCGCCACGGCCGCCAGCGCGAGGCGGCGGTTGCGACGGCGCGTGTGGCGTGGTGGGACGGTGGGCGTCGGGGTCATCTCCACGGGGTTCGCCGTGCGGCGGCCCGGTCCTCGCACGGGGGGCGGGGCCGGTGCCGGCGCGCCAGGGCGACCGGGGCCCGGGGGCCCGGTCGCCCCTCGGCTCAGCGGGCGCGCACCTTCGGGTCGACCGCGCGCAGCTCGGAGTACGGGTTGACGGCCCGGCCGCCGCCGGGGTGGATCTCGAAGTGCAGGTGCGGCGCGGTGTGACGGGCGTCGCCCGTGTTGCCGACCTGGCCGATCACCTGACCCACCGCGACGCGGCTGCCCGCGTCGAGGCCGGTGGCGATGCTCGCGAGGTGCGCGTAGTAGTACTCGTTGCCCTCGCCGTCGCGGAGCCAGATGTACAGGCCGCCGAGGCCGCGTTCGGCGCGGGTGAGGCGGAGGATGACGCCGTCGGCGACCGCCACGACCGGCGTGCCGCGGGCCGCCATGACGTCGGTGCCCTCGTGGGAGCCCTGGTGCCGGGGCGCCCCGTAGTCGTCGCTGTAGGTGTAGTCGCCGAGCACGGGGAACGCGCGTAGGTACCGCGCCCCCAGCGTGACGCCCACCGCCAGCCGGGGCGCCGAGGCGACCACGGTGGACTGGATGCCGAGGCGCCTCTGGAATGCGGGGGTCGCGACACCGGTGACCGGCATCCGCATCCGCTTCTGCAGCACGCGGACGGCGCGGCGGGTGTTGGGCCCGAAGGCGCCGTCGATGCGCACGTAGCGCTGACCCCGCCGGCGCAGCTCCCGCTGGAGCACGCGTACCGCGCCTCCGCGGGACCCCACGCGCAGCGTCTTCGGCGCCACCCGCCGGGTGACGGGCGCCGCGACGGGCGCGGTGGCGGGCGCCGGGGCGGCGGCGGGAGCCGGACCGGCGGCCGGCAGCGGGGGTGCCGGGGACCCCGTTTCGGGCCCAGGGGCCCCGGGGAGGTCGATGGCGACGGCCGGAGCGCTGAGCGCAACGGCGGTGAGGAGCGCGAGGAGGGCCGTGAGCCCCATCCTGTGCGTGCGGCGCGCGCGCGGGGCGCGTGATCGGTACAGCCGAATCGTTCCGGCTCCTTTCCACCCCGGGTGGGCCCAGAGGTTGTAGGTCACCGCGGCAGGGGGGCCGCGGCGCCCCTCGGAGACGAGGGCGCGATCGCGCCGGACAATAGGCAGCGCCCTAGACGAAGGTCAAGGTTGCCCGGTCGTCAGGGGTGTGCCAGAAGTCACAAAATCTGCCGGGACGCCCGGTCAGAGCCTCCCACCACTGCCGTCTGCATCGACATCCGCGGGGGACGACCTGAGGGGCGGGGACGTCTCCTCCGGGTCCCCTCCGTCGTCGGCCGACAGCGCGTCGCGGCGCCGGAGCAGGTCCACCGCCCGGGCCCGCTCGTCGGCGTCCAGCGCGCGGAAGTCCTCGTCCGACAGGTGCCCCGAGGCGCGGTCGAAGGCGATCTCACGGATCGCCTGCAGCGACCGGTGCAGGTCCTCCTCGACCTCGGCGCGCGCGTCCCCGCCGGCGGCCGCCTCCTCCCGCGCGCCGCCCTCGTCGCCGGTCAGCAGCGGCCACGCCACCAGCACCGCGACGCCGACCACCGCGGCCAGCACGAGGATCACGGGCAGGACGTCCACCGCCCTCAGCGGCTCGCGGCCGTGCCCTGGGGCACGGCGACCGCCTGGCGCTGCTCGCGGGGCGGGGGCCAGACGGCGACGAGGCCGCCGGCGACCATGATGAGGCCGGCGATCCACAGCCAGCTCACCAGCGGGTTGACGAACAGCGACACGATCGCGAGCCCGCTCTCGTCGGCCTCCACGAGCACCGCGTACAGGTCGCGCGACAGCGTGGAGTGGAGGGCGACCTCCGTGGAGGGCTGGTTGTCGGCGAAGTAGAAGTCGATGCCCGGGCGCAGGGTGGTGACGCGCTCGCCGCCGGAGTCGAACACCCCGAGCGCCACGCGCACCTCGCCCTTGTGCGCGTCGCGGGCACGGGTGGCGCCCTCCGAGACGAAGCGGTAGCCCGCCACGCTGACCGCCTCGCCGGGCCGCAGCTCCGCGTCGCGGGAGGTCGTGAACGCCTGCGAGCCGGCGAAGCCGACGAACAGCACCACCACGCCGAGGTGCACCAGGTAGCCGCCGTACCGGCGGCGGTTGCGGGCGACCAGGGCGCGCAGCGCGCCAGGCCAGGAGACGCCGCCGAGGGCGTGCCGCACCTTGGTGCCCCGCCAGAACTCGCCGAGGATGCAGGCCGTCACGAACACGCACGTGACGAAGACCACCCCTGCCCAGAGCGAGGCGAAGGCGTCCGTGAACAGGTACAGGACGGGCACCGAGGCGGCCGCGACCAGCAGCGGCGAGGCGAACCGCCGCGCCAGCTGGCGCGGCGAGGCCTTGCGCCAGGGGATCAGCGGCCCGACGCCCGTGAGCACCAGCAGCGCGATGCCGATCGGCATCGCCACCTGGTTGTAGAAGCCGGTGCCGACCGTGATCCGCGTCCCGCGGACGGCCTCGGTGAGCACGGGGAACATCGTCCCCCAGAACACCGCGAACGCGAGCCCGACCAGCAGCAGATTGTTGTAGAGGAAGACCGCCTCGCGGCTGAGGTAGCTCTCCAGCGAGTGGCTGCTGCGCAGGTCGGACAGGCGCGTGAACAGCAGCGCCAGCGAGCCGCCGAGCACCACGAGGATGAACGCCAGGAAGAACGGCCCGAGGGTGGACTCGCCGAAGGCGTGCACCGAGGCGACGATGCCCGAGCGGGTCAGGAAGGTGCCGAACACGGCGAGCGTGAAGGTCAGGATGACCAGCACCATGTTCCACACCTTCAGCATCCCGCGGCGCTCCTGGACCATCACGGAGTGCAGGAAGGCGGTGGCCACGAGCCAGGGCATGAACGCGGCGTTCTCGACCGGGTCCCAGGCCCAGTAGCCGCCCCAGCCGAGCTCGTGGTACGCCCACCGCGAGCCGAGCAGGATGCCGACGCCCAGGAAGAGCCAGGCGACCACCGTCCATCGGCGGATGGCGCCGATCCACGCGGTGTCCAGGCGGCGGGTCACCAGCGCCCCGATGGCGAAGGCGAACGGCACCGCCAGCCCGACGTAGCCCAGGTAGAGCAGCGGCGGGTGGGCGACCATGTACTCGTTCTGCAGCAGCGGGTTGAGTCCGCGGCCCTCCGCGGGCGGGTCGGCGACCGTGGCGAAGGGACTCGTCACGAACGACAGCAGCGCGATGAAGAACACGCCGATGGCGCCGAGCACGGCGGTGACCACCGGCATCATGTCGCGGTGCCGGCGGCGGTTGAGCCATACGGCGAGGGCCGCGTAGAGCGACAGGATCCACAGCCACAGCAGCAGCGACCCCGCCTGGCTCGCCCACACCGCGGTCACCTTGAAGTGGGTCGCCAGCGTCGACGAGCTGTACTCGGCCACGTTGCGCAGCGAGAAGTCGTCGGTGACCAGCGCGGTCACCATCACCGCCATCGCGGCGCTCACCGTCAGCGCCGTGCCGTAGACGGCCCGCTCCGCGCTGCGCTGCAGCGAGCGGCGGCCGGTGCGGCGCGACGCGAGGGCGGCACCGATCGCGTAGACGGCGCAGGCGAGCGCCAGCAGCAGCAGCGCGCGGCCGAGCAGGCTCATGCGCGGACCCCTACTGGGCGGTGTGCGGCGACGGCGGGCCCGCGCGTCGCGTGCCGTCGGGCGCCACGGGATGCGGCGCCTGCTCCTCGTCCGTGAACTTGGACGGGCAGAGCGTCACCAGCGAGTTGCGGTCGGCGACGAAGACCCCGCCCTCCATGCGGCCCGTGAGCACCACCTCGCGGCCGTCGCGGAACGCGTCGGGCACGTTGCCCCGGTACACGACCCGGACCACGGAACCCGGGTCCTCCTTGTCGTGCACGGAGAAGCGCAGGCCGTCGGCCGAGCGCGCCCGCGCGGCGGCGTCGGAGGGCGCGCCGGGGGCGACCAGGCCGTTGAGCCGGAAGTCGCCGGCGCCCCGCACCTGCGACGGGGACGCGAAGGTCTGCGTGGAGCCCCCGATGCTGGTCCAGATGAGCCAGGACCCCAGCACGGCGGCGAGCCCGAGGGCGAGACCGAAGCGGAGTCGCGAGCGCATGGACCGATGCTAGCTCCCGCCGCCGCGATCCGGACAGTGACAGGGGTACCACCCCCGCGCCACGAGGCCCCTAGTCTGCGGGCGTGAGCGGCGCCGCGCGCATCCGGGCCCTGCTGGCCGACGGGCCCGTCGTGGTGCCCGGCGTGTACGACGGCCTCAGCGCGCGCCTCGCCGTCGCGGCCGGCGCCCCGGTGGTGTTCGTCTCGGGCTTCGCGGTGGCGGCGGCCCGCCTGGGCCTGCCCGACATCGGCTACCTCACCCCCACGGAGATGGCGCAGACGGCGCGCGAGGTGTGCGCGGCGGTGCCGGGCGTCCCCGTGCTGGTGGACGCCGACACCGGCTACGGCGACGCGCTGTCGGCACGGCGGGTGGCGCGCGAGCTGCACGCGGCCGGCGCCGCGGGCCTGATGCTCGAGGACCAGGTGTGGCCCAAGCGCTGCGGCCACATGGACGGCAAGCGCGTGGTGGAGGCCGGCGAGTGGCTCGCCAAGCTGCGCGCCGTGCGCGACCTGCGCGACGAGGGAGCCGACCTCTTCCTGATCGCGCGCACCGACGCGCGTGCGCCCCTGTCGCTGGACGAGGCGATCGCCCGCGCGCGGGCCGCGCACGACCTGGGGGCCGACGCGGTCTTCGTGGAGGCGCCCGCGGACGCCGGGGAGATGCGGCGGGTCACGGCCGGCACCCCCGGTGCGGTGCGCATGGCCAACATGGTCGAGGGCGGACGCACGCCGCTCATGACCCCGGCCGAGCTGCACGACGCCGGCCACGACCTGGTGGCGCGGCCGCTGACCGGGCTACTCGCCGCGGCCCGGGCGCTGGCCGCGGCCTACGGCGCGCTCGCGGGGGGACCGCCGGGGGCCCCGCCCGGCATGCTCGACTTCGCCGCGATGACCGCCCTGCTCGACCTGGAGGGCCACCGCCGCACCGGCGCGCGGTACTGACTCGCGGCCCGCTCAGGCGCCGGCGTCGCCGTCGCGCGCCTCGCCCCAGGCCGTCACCACGAGCTCCCGGGGGCCGCCGTGCACGCGGTGCTCGCACAGGTGCAGGCCCTGCCAGGTCCCGAGCAGCGGCCGGCCCTCGGCCAGGGGCACGGTCACCGACGCCCCGAACAGCGACGCCTTCACGTGGGCGGGCATGTCGTCATCCCCCTCGAGGGTGTGGCGCAGGTACGGCGCGCCGTCGGGCACCGCGTCGCGCATCCAGCGCTCCAGATCGCCCCGCACGTCCGGGCTGGCGTTCTCGTTCAGCGTCAGCGACGCCGAGGTGTGCCGGATGAACACATGCAGGAGCCCCACGCGGATCGCGCGCAGCTCGGGGACCTCCGCGAGCACCTCGCGCGTGACCAGGTGCACGCCGCGCGGGCGGGGGGCGAGGACGACGCGACGCTGGACCCACACCACGACCTCACTAAACCAGGCCGCGACGGACGGCGGCGCCCGCCCGGCGGAGGCTAGGGCCGCAGCGCCTGGGTCCAGCCCGCCAGGTCGGCCACCAGCAGCGCCAGCAGCACCAGCCCGGCCAGCGCGTACCAGCGCCAGGCGGCCCCGGCGCGTTCCTCCCCCTCGCCCGTCACCGGGCCGGCTCCGCCAGGGGCCCCTGCGACGGCACCTCCACGTTCATGAGCTTCGGCAGGGCCTCCACGTCGCCACGGCCCGGGATGGACCAGCCCGGCAGGTAGTCGTACCGCTCCGTGGCGGTGGTGGAGGTGCCGGCGTGCACGAACTCGAAGTGCTCGGTGGTCACCAGCGCGGGGTGCACGACCCCGCAGGTGCGCGCCAGGTGCAGCAGCTCGCGGCGGAGCACGATCACGTAGTTGGCGCAGCGCACGCCCTTGAGGGTGGGGTCGAGGCCCCGCTGCAGCCACGCCGACTGGGTGGCGACGCCCGTCGGGCAGTGGCCGGTGTGGCAGCGCTGGGCCTGGATGCAGCCCACGGCCATCATCGCCTCCCGGCCCACGTTGACCATGTCGGCGCCGAGCGCGAAGGCCAGCAGGCCGGTCTCGGGCAGCCCCAGCTTGCCGGAGCCGACGAACACCACCCGGTGGTGGAGTCCCCGCACCGCGAAGGCGCGGTAGACGCGGGCCTGTGCGAGCACGTACGGCAGGGCGACGTGGTCCGCGAACACGAGGGGCGCGGCGCCCGTGCCGCCCTCCCCCCCGTCGATGGTGATGAAGTCGACGCCGCGCGACTCCGCGACCATGCGCTCGGCCAGCTCGTCCCAGAAGGCCATCTCGCCCACGGCCGACTTGATCCCCACCGGCAGGCCGGTCGCGTCCGCGATGCGCTCCACGAAATCCAGCAGGGAGTCCACGTCGTGGAACTCGCTGTGCCCGGAGGGGCTCTGGCAGTCGATCCCCATCGGGATGCCGCGCACCGTCGAGATCTCGGACGTGATCTTGGCGGCCGGCAGCAGGCCCCCCACGCCGGGCTTGGCCCCCTGGCTGAGCTTGATCTCGACGGCGCGCACCGGGTGCCGCTCGCACAGGTCCACCAGGCGGGCCAGGTCGAAGCGGCCCCGTCCGTCGCGGCACCCGAAGTAGGCCGTCCCGATCTGGAAGATCAGCTCACCACCGTGCAGGTGGTGGGTCGCCAGCCCGCCCTCGCCGGTGTTCTGCAGGCATCCCGAGATGCGCGCGCCCTCGTTGAGCGCACGGACGGCGTTCGCCGACAGCGAGCCGAAGCTCATGCCGGAGATGTTCACGATCGACGCCGGCCGGAAGGCCTTCGGCCGGCCGCGGTGGCCACCGAGCACCTTGGCGCAGGGCACCGGGTGGTCGGGTGGATCGCCCCCGGGGGCCCCGCCGTGCGGGAAGGCGGCCGGCTTGATGATCAGGTAGTCGGGGCTGGCCTCGAGGTTGTTGTCCGACCCGAAGCCGAAGTAGTTGTTCTGGCGCTTGCTGGAGGCGTAGACCCAGCGCCGCTGGTTGCGGCTGAAGGGGCGCTCCTCGTCGTTGCCCGTGACGATGTACTGCCGCAGCTCGGGGCCGACCGACTCGAGCAGGAACCGCAGGTGCCCCACCACCGGGAAGTTGCGCAGGATCGCGTGGCGGCGCTGCAGCAGGTCGTAGACCGCCACCGCCGCCAGCAGCACGAGGACCGCCAGCACCACGACCAGCCACACCGGCATCGCGCCCCCTGCCCCCGTTCCCGTCGGGCGCCGTCGGCGCCCGCCGGGCGGCGGATACCCGCCACGGGCGGATTATCCCCCTCGCGGGCGCGATCGGCCGCCGCGGGCCGATATCCCCCTTCGCGGGCCGTCGGCGAAGGGGACGCCCCCGCCCCGGGCGGGTACCGGTAGCCTCGCCCGCGCACCAGGAGGCCTGCATCCCGACCGAACGCATGGCGATCGCCACCCAGATCGTCGACGAGGCCCTCGCCGAGGGGCGCACCGCCGACGCCCGCGGGGAGGTGGCGCGCCTGGAGCGTGCGGCCCGCACCCCGCTGGACCGCGCGGGCGCCGCCCGCCTGCGTGCGCGCCTGGCGTCGCACGCCGGAGACGCGGCCGGCGCGCTCGGCCACCTGGAGGCGGCGGTCTCGGCCGCCCGGGCCGCGGGGCGCATGGACCTGCTCGCCGCCGGGTGGCTCGCCGATCTCGGCGCCGCCCGGCTTGCGCTCGGCCGCACGGCCGAGGCGCGCACGGCGCTGCACGAGGCGGCGGCGCTGGCGCTGCGCGTGCGCGGCGAGGCGGATTGGAGCACCGCGCGCGCCCACCGCCTGCTCGCCGACGCCGCCCGGCGCGACGGCGACGCCGGGGCGGCCGCGGACGCCCTCGCCGTCGCCCTGCGTGCGGCCGAGGGCGCCGAGCCCGCCGACCCGGACGTGCGGGGTGCCATCCGGCAGGAGCACACCGCCGCGCTGGTCGCGGCCGGCCGGGGCGACGAGGCCCGCGCCGCCGCGGGGGCCGAGGTCGCCGAGCCCACCCCCGAGGAGCGGCGCCGCGACCTCGCGGAGGCGCGCGCCGAGCTGGAGGCGCTGGTGGGCCTGCACGGGGTCAAGGCCGAGGTGGCGCGTCTCACCGACCTGCTCACCGTCCAGGCGCGGCGTCGCGAGGCCGGCCACCGCGTGCCCGACACGGCGCTGCACCTGGTGTTCACGGGCCCGCCGGGCACGGGCAAGACCACGGTGGCGCGCCTGATCGGCCGGATCTACCGCGGTCTCGGGCTGCTGCGCACGGGCCAGCTGGTGGAGGTGGACCGCGCCGGGCTCGTGGCGGGCTACATCGGGCAGACCGCCACGCGCGTCGACGAGGTGGTGGTGCGCGCGCTCGACGGGGTCCTGTTCGTGGACGAGGCCTACGCGCTGGCGCAGGGCGGGCCCGGCGACTTCGGGCAGGAGGCGCTGGCCGCCCTGCTCAAGCGCATGGAGGACCACCGCGAGCGGCTCGCCGTCGTGATCGCCGGCTACCCGGCGCCGATGGACGCCCTGCTCGCCTCCAACCCCGGCCTCCGCAGCCGGTTCCCGACCCACCTCGACTTCCCCTCCTACAACGCGGGCGAGCTGGCGGAGATCTTCCGGCGCACGGCCGCCCGCTACGACTACCGGCTGACGCCCGGCGCCGGGGCCGCCCTGGAGGAGGTCTGCGCGGCGATGCGCGCCGGGGCGGGACCCGACTTCGGCAACGCGCGGGCCGTGCGGAACCTGTTCGAGGACGCGATCTCGGCCCACGCATCGCGGGTCGTCGACCTGCCGGACGCCGATCTGTCGCTGCTGGACGCCGAGGACGTCACCGCCGCCGCCGGGGCCGCGTAGCGGCCGCTCCGGCGGATCGCGTCAGGCCCCGCGCCCGGCCTCGGCCTCGTCCCGGTACGGCGCCCCCTCGTGGACGCGCGCGGACGGGTGCAGGAAGGCCACGATGAACCGCCGCACCGACGGGCGGGCCTCCCGCCGCCGGCGCTGCGCGCGCGCCAGGTCGCGCTCACGGCGCTCCAGCTCGTCGAGCGCGCGGGCGAGGCGCGGGCAGGGCCCGATGGAGATGGCCTCGGCCTCGATGCGCTCGCGCTCGCGGCGCAGCTCGCCCCGGAGCGCGCGCAGGCGCGCGCGGCTCGCGGCATCCGGCCCATGGAGGTGTCCTCGCGACATGCGCACTCCCTGGGGAGGGACAGCTGTCACCGGGAACGTACCGGACGCGCGGGGCGCGCGCAGCACCGCGCCCGCGGGGTTCAGGCCGGCGGGGTGAAGCGCACGATCCGCCCCGACATCCAGAGCGTCACGTACAGGGCGCCTCCCGGCCCCATCGCCGCCCCCAGGGGGTCGAAGCGGCGGAATCCGCCCGCGAAGGGGACGAGGCGCCCCCGCCACCGGCCGCCGTCGCGCGTGAGGGCCACGCGCTGCACGTTGCTGGTCGGCGGGTCGTCGAACAGCGAGGAGCCGTTGTTGGCCACGAAGATCGACGGACCCAGACGGCCGAAGCGGCGCGTCACGGCCACCCCGTCGGTGCTCGCGTGCGCGGCGGTCCGCACCAGGGCGGGGACGGTGCCGCGGCAGGGCGGTCCGCCCTGCCCCCAGCAGCGCGGAAAGCCGTAGTCGCGCGCCCGGCCCCCGACGGGGACGACGTTGACCTCGTCCGGCGGCTGCCGCAGCCCCAGGTCGTCGCGGCCGTTGTCGGTGACGACCAGGTCCGAGGTCCCCGGGATGAACGCGAGCCCGTAGGGGTTGCGCAGGCCGCGCGCCTCCACCCGGGGCGACGGGCGCCGTGCGTCGGGATCGACGCTCACCACGGTGGCCGACAGCGGTGAGGGCCCCCGGCGGGTGTCGGCCACGCTGCCGATGCCGACGTAGAGGCGCCCGTCCGGTCCCGTCACCACGTTGTCCATGGTGTGCAGTCCCACCGGCAGGCCGGACAGCACCACCCGGCTGCCCCGGAACCGCCGCCCGTTCCACCCGGTCAGCCCGATCACCCGGCCGCGGCGCTGCCGGTAGGCCGCCCCCGTGCGGTCGAAGGGCGTCACGTGGCTGACGTACAGCACGCCCTTCCGCCATGTGAGCCCGAGCGCCAGGAACAACCCGCGGGCCACGTGACGGGGGCGGGCCCCGGGCCGCGGTACGTACCAGACCCCGTCGGTGCCGGTGGCGAGGTTGCCCGCGCTCGTCACCCACATGCCGCCGTGGGCGTCGAAGGCGATCGCGGTCGGCCGCGGCAGGTCGCGGGCGACCACCTGCACCCGCACGCCGGGCGGGGCGGTGATGGCGGAGGCCGCCGCCGGGACGGCCAGGGCCAGCGCGGCGGCGACG
>DATMJR010000341.1:0-3306 GCA_035553775.1 Miltoncostaeaceae bacterium
TCGTTCAGCACGGTGCAGGGGCGCCCGATCGCCTCCGCGATGCGCTCGACGGCGTGCACGCCCACCTCGATCCCGCCTGGGTGGGCGTGCACGCCGTCGAGCGCATCGCGGAGGCGATCGGGCGCCCCTGCACCGTGCTGAACGACGCGGACGCCGCCGGGCTGGCCGAGATGCGCACGGGGGTGGGGGTGGGCCGCCGCGGCGTGGTGCTCATGCTCACGCTGGGCACCGGCGTCGGTTCCGCCCTGTTCGTGGACGGCCACCTGGTGCCGAACACGGAGTTTGGCCACATCGAGATCCGGGGCAGGGCGGGCGAGGCCCGGGCGGCCGCCTCGGTGCGCGAGCGCAAGGGCTGGACCTGGGAGGAGTGGTCCGTGCGGGTCAACGAGTACCTGGACCGCATCGACCGGCTGGTCTGGCCGGACCTGGTGATCCTCGGCGGGGGGGTCACCAAGGAGGCGGACGCCTGGCTGCCCCTGCTGCGGTGCCGCCCGCCGCTGATGGTGGCGAGCCTGCGCAACAGCGCAGGCATCGTCGGGGCGGCGATGCGCGCGTTCGACGAGGAGAGCGTGCACGGGACGCCGGTGTCCACCACCTCGACAGCCGACGCGCCCGGCAGCGGCTCCTCGGTGGCGCGCTCGACCCTCTAGCCCAGGACCTCCACGCGCACGGGCCCACTGCGGGCCATCCCCAGCGCGGCCGCGGCCGCCGGCCCGATCTCGAGGTCCCGGTTGGCCGCGTAGGGACCCCGGTCGACCACGCGCACGACCACCTCGGCCGACCCCCTGCGCAGGCGCAGCAGGGCCCCCAGGGGCAGGGTGCGGTGGGCGGCGGCGAGCGCCCGCGCGTCGAACGGCAGGCCCGAGGCGCTCGGCCCGCCGCCGCCCGCGCGGATCGCGGTCATCGCCATGAAGCGGCGGGGGCCGCGCGCCGGCACGCCGGGCGCCGGGACGGCCACCACCCCGCGGCCGGGCACCGCCACCGCGACCGGCGGGCCGGGCGCCGGTCGGTCGAACAGGATCGGCAGCCCGGTGCGCGCGTCCTGGGGCGGGGCCCCGGGCAGCAGCCGGCCCTCGCGGATCGCGCGCGGCAGGCCGCGCCCGTCCACCGCCCCCGCCTCCGAGGACTCCGCCGACCCGGGCAGCCGGGCGGCGCCGGCGTCCGCGGGCGCGCGGGCCGCGGCGCGCTCGGCCCGCAGGCGGGCCCGCACGGCCGCCCGCCGCGCCGCCAGGGCCCGCTCGTCGGCCGCCAGCGCCCGCTTGCGGTGCACCAGCGCCGCCTCCGCGGCCCGCAGCTCCGTCACCGAGGCGCGGTAGCGGGCCATCAGGGCCTCGTCGGAGCGGGCGACGGCCCGGGCGAGCGCCGCGCGGGTCTCGGCCTCCCCGGTCTCGCCCGCCAGCACCGCGATGACGGGGTCGGCGCCACCCCCGGCGTACAGGGCGCGCAGCCGCGCCCGCACCAGGGCGAGATGCGTCGCGTGCCGCGCGCGCAGCGCCTCGATGCGCGTGCGCGTCGCCGCCAGGGCCGCGCGCTCCTCGGCGAGCCGCGCGGCGAGGCGGGCCTCGGCCCGGCCGAGCGCACGGTCCCGCGCGGCGAGGTCGCCCGCCGGGGCGGCGACCGCCGGCGCCGCGGCGGCCAGCGCGGCCACGGCGGCGAGCGCCGCGAGGCCGGCGGCGGCGCCGGGCGCGACACGGGGGAGGCGGCGGGGCATGCCCCCTGTATCGGCCGCCCGGGCGGCCGCCGTGACCGCTACACGTCGGCGGTGGCCGCCACCAGTCGCTCGAGATGCGCCACCAGCGCGTCCGCCGACAGCTCGCGGCCGGTGGCCCGCCGCATGAGCTCGTCGGTGTCGAACAGCCGCCCGTGGCGGTGCACCCGGTGGCGCATCCAGGCGAGCACGTCCGCGAACCGCCCCTCGGCGACGACGGCCTCGAGGTCGCCGAGATCGGCCGCGGCCGACTCCGCGAGCTGCGCCGCGTAGAGGCTGCCCAGGGTGTACGTGGGGAAGTATCCGAAGACGCCCTCGGGCCAGTGCACGTCCTGCATGACCCCCTCCGCCGGTCCCGCGGGGGTCACGCCGAGCAGCTCGGTCATCCGGGCGTCCCACGCCGCGGGCAGGTCGGGGACCTCGATGTCGCCGCGGAAGAGCGCCACCTCCAGCTCGAAGCGCAGCGCGATGTGCAGGTTGTACGTGACCTCGTCCGCGTCCACGCGGATCAGCGTGGGCTGCACCGCCGCCGCGACCCGGTGCAGGTCGGCGGCCCTGAGGTCGCGCATCGCATCGGGCAGGTGCGTGCGCATGACCGGCTCGATGTGGGCCCAGAACGCGCCCGTGCGCGCCAGGTGGTTCTCCCAGAAGCGGGACTGCGACTCGTGCGCGGCCAGCGACGGCGCGTCGGCGAGGGCCGTCCGGGCCCAGTCCCCGGGGAAGCCCTGCTCGTAGAGCGCGTGGCCGGCCTCGTGCATGACGGCCATGACGTTGCCGACCGGGTCGGCCTCGCTGAGGCGGGTGGTGAAGCGGACGTCCCCCGTGCCGGGGCTGCTGGTGAAGGGGTGCGCCGAGGTGGTGATGTAGCCGCGGTCCGCGTCGTAGCCGACCATCTCGGCGATCTCGCGCGCGAGGGCGAGCTGGGCCTCGACGGGCCAGGCGCGCGCCGGCAGTTCCGGGCGGCGCCGGTCGGCGCAGGCCGCGACCAGCGGCGCCAGCCGGGCCCGCAGGTCCGCGAACACCGGCTCGAGGGTGGCCACCCGCGCCCCGGGCTCGAACTCGTCGAGCAGCGCGTCGTAGTGCTCGCCGGACTCGGCCAGCAGCGCCGCCTCCTCGCGGCGCAGGCGCACGACCTCGGTGAACGGCACGGCGAAGGCGGCGTAGTCGCCGGAGGGGCGGGTCCTGATCCAGGTGGAGACCGAGCGCGAGCGGGCCTCCGACAGGGCGCGCACGAGCGATTCGGGCACGCGCAGGGCCTTCGCGCGCTGGCGGCGCATGAGCGCGACCTGGCGCGCCCGCTCGGGCGGCAGGCCGCCGCCCGCGTGCAGCTCCTCGAGGGGCTCCGTGAGATCCGCGCGGGTGAGCTCGCGGTGGAGGATGGCCGACAGCGTCCCCATCTGCCGCGCCCGCGACTCCGCGCCCCCGCGCGGCATCACCGTCTCGCGGTCCCACCCCAGCATCGACAGGGTGCCGCCGATGTCGGCGAGCGTGCCGCACCAGTCGGTGAAGCGCTGCCAGGCGGTGACCGGGGACGTGCTCACCGGGCCGATACTACTGAGCCGGTTATCCTCGACGGGTGAGCACCGACCCCGCCCCTC
>DATMJR010000342.1:0-14521 GCA_035553775.1 Miltoncostaeaceae bacterium
GTCCGCCCCCGCGGGCGTGGACCCCGATGAGGTCGGCGCGGCGCTGGCCGGGGTCGCGGGCGTCGTCGACGTGCACGACCTGCACGTGTGGAGCATCGCGACGAACTTCCCGGCGCTCGCGGCCCACGTGGTCGTGGCCGACGGCTGCGATGCGCGGGCGGTGCGCCGCGACCTCGAGGAGGTGCTGCGCGACCGGTTCGGGATCGGCCACACCACCCTGCAGGTGGAGGTGCGGCCGCCCCGGCTGCTGCGTCCCGGCTGATCCGCCGGCCCGGCGTACTCAGGTGGTGACGGTGACGGGCACCGCGGCCGCCACCGCGGCCGGCGCGGTCTCGGCCGGCGCGGGAGCCGCCGGCGCCGGGCGGCGGCGGCCGGTGAGGATCGACCCCGGCGTGCCGCACAGGCAGACGTACCGCATGAGGATTCCGTCGGCGGCGTTCTCCACCGCCGTGATGCGCTGCTCCCACATCAGCACGGGGCCGCAGACGGGACAATCGGCGCGGAACATGGACCCTCCACGGGTCGCGATGCGATCGGTGGTCCGACCCTCCTACGACAGCGCCGCCCGCGCAACACGACGCCGGAGTCGGACGAACGCGTTCACCTCTCCCCGTCCGCCCGGGCCGCGAGCAGATCCCGGAACTCGCCGGCGTTGCGCAGCGCGTAGTCGCGGGCGTTGTTGTTGAACACCACCGCCACCTCCTGGGCCCGCGCGGCCATGTCGAGCACCGGGTCGAGCCACTCCGACATCTCCTCGCGGCTGTAGACGTGGTCGTAGCGCTCGGCGACGGTGGTCCCGGTGTGCCAGGTCTCCCGGTTGCGCCCGTGCAGCCGCACGTAGGCGAGGGCATCGGTGGTGACCTCGGCGATCGGCGGCAGCGCCGACGCGGTGTCCAGGCGGGGCGCGTCCACGCACACGTAGGCCGCGTCCCGGGCCGCCAGCAGGTCCATCGTGCGCTCCCGCTCCTCGGGGGCGACCCAGGAGCGGTGGCGGAACTCGACCGCCACCCGGGCGGGCGCGAAGCGGCGCAGGATGCGCTCCAGCTCGGCGCGCTGCGCGTCGCCGGCGGTCACGAACGGCGGCAGCTGCAGCAGCACCGCGCCGAGCTTGGGCCCCATGGGCCCCAGCGCCTCCAGCAGCGCGTCGATGACGGCGTCGCGCAGCTCGCGCGAGGGGCGGCGGATGCGGCCGCGGCGGTCGGCGGCGAAGGGCAGCCCCCGCAGCGGCTCGGGAAGGCGCCGGGGGTCGCTCGGATGACCCGACACCACCTGGTGCGCCTTGACGTGGAACCGGAAGTCGTCCGGCGTCCGCTCGGTCCACGCGGTCACGGTGTCGATCGTGGGCAGCGCGTAGAAGCTGGCGTTCACCTCGACCATCGGGAACCGCGCGGCGTAGTGCCGGAGGCGACCCTCGGCGTCGTTCTTGACCTCCGGCGGATACCACCCCGCCTTGATGAACTCGGGGTCGGTCCAGGAGGCGGTGCCCACGAGGATCGGCATCGCCGCCGAGACTAATGGGCGCGCCGAGGCCGGGCGGCGCCGCGGCGACGGGCCCCGGTGTTATCCCCGCGGGCGAACAGCGCGTCCCGGACGGGCCGGAGAGGGCGGCGGCGCGGCGCCGTCATCGCCGCATGGATGTGGCAACCTGCCCGTCGGCCGTGACCACCGCGCCGACACCCGAGGGGCACGACCCCGAGCGCCTCGTCCACCAGGCGCGCGAGCTCGCCGCCGCCGCGACGGAGGCCGAGGAGCGCGCCGACGCCCTGCGACGGCTGCGCGACCGCGCGATCATCGGGTTGATCGAGGCCGGCTGGAGCACCCGCCGGGTGGGCCGCGAGCTCGGGCTCACGGCCACCCAGGTCAGCACGATCTGGCGCCGGTCGCGGCCGCCGCGCGGGCGCGGCCCCGGCCGTCCCGCGGCGGGCGGCGCGCCGCCCGCCGAGGACGCCTAGACCCAGCCCATCTCGCGCGCCATCAGCAGGGCCTGCGCCTGCCCGGTCACGTTGAGCTTGCGGTACACGTGGTGCAGGTGGTTGTGCACGGTCGAGACCGAGCAGCCCAGCTGCAGGGCCGCCTGCTTGGCCGCGGCGCCGGTCGCCAGCAGGCGCAGCACCTGCAGCTCGCGGTCGGTGAGCACCGCCGGACGCGCCGGCTCCTCGGGCGCGCCGCCGCCGGTCAGCAGGCCCTCGAGGGCCTCCTCCGGCAGTCCGCAGGCGGCGGCCGCCGCGGGCAGCCGGGTCATGGCCTCGGCGCCACCCCGGGAGGCGTGCACGAGCATGTCGGCCAGCCACACCGCGCGCGCGACGGGACCCTCGGGCGCGGCCGTGTCGTGGTGGTGCTCGATCGCGACGCACATCTCCTCCGGCAGGGCCCACCGGCGCGCGATCCAGGTGCCCACACGGGCGTGGTCGGTGCCGAAGGCCCGGCGCTCGTCGGCGGTCCCCGCGAGGGGCGCGGGGCCCGGGCGTACGACGTCCGACAGGATCGCCTTGCCGAGGTCGTGCACGAGGCCGCCGAGGTACGCCTGCCCCGCCGCGGAGGGGTCGAGGCGCGCGGCCACGGTCTGCGAAGCCTGGGCCACCTCGGTGGAGTGCGTCAGCAGCGCTAGCCGCGCCAGCCCGTACAGCGGCAGGGCCGACTCCAGCAGCCGGTAGGTGGAGGCGGCCATCAGCAGGGCGCGCAGGTTGCGCTCGCCCAGGCGCACGATGGCGCGGTCGAGCGTGTCGACCGGCTCGCCGAACAGCGCCGAGTTGGCCAGGCGCAGCACGTGGGCGGAGATCTCGGGGCTCTGCCCGACCCGCCCGGCGATGGCGCGCACGGGGGCGTTGCCCCCCAGCAGCTCCAGGATGCCCGCGACCACGGGCGACGGGGAGGCCAGCCGCTCCGCCGCCTCGGCGATCACGCGCGCGTCCAGGCGCGTCCGCTCGGTCGCCGGGCGCCCGCCCGTCCGGGTCTGGGTGGACCCCGTCATCGTCCCTCCCCCTCGCTCGCCGGTCCTCCGATCTCCCCTCGCGCCACCAGGCGCAGGAGCACCTCCACCACCGCCGGGTCGAACTGCGCGCCCGCCGCCTCGTCGATGGCGCACAGGGCGTCCTCCAGCGCCACGCCCGGCCGGTACGGCCGGTCGCCCGTCATCGCGTCGAGGGCGTTGGCGACCGACAGGATCCGGGCCTCGAGCGGGATCGCGTCCCCGCGCAACCCCGCGGGGTAGCCCGCGCCGTCCGGCCGCTCGTGGTGGTGGCGGATCCATTCGCGCACCCCGCGCATGCGCGGCCCCGAGAGCATCCGGTAGCCGATCTCGGGGTGCTGGCGCACCTCGGCCCACTCCTCGGCGGTGAGCGGGCCCGCCCGGGTCAGCAGCTCCTCGGACACGCCCACCTTGCCCACGTCGTGCAGCAGGCCGGCGAGTCGCACGTCCTCGACGCGGTCGCCGGGCAGTCCGAGCTCCGCGGCGAGCAGCGCGGCGACGCGGGCCACGTTGCGCGAGTGGTCGCGGGTGCTCGGGTGCCGCTCGTCCACGGCGGCCGCCAGCGCGGACATCGTCGTCAGCATCGCGTCGGCGGCCACGCGCTCGCGCCGGTCCTCCTCCTCGATGCCCGCGGCGATCTCGCGGTCGTACAGGAAGACGTGGTCGCCCCCCGCCCGGCGCGCGTAGCCGAGGGCCGCCTGGGCGAAGGCCTCCAGCTGGTCGGCCGTCCCGGCCGGGTCGGGGAACGAGGCGACTCCCACCGACAGCGACACGCCGAAGCCGAGCGCCGCGTCGGGGGCGAAGCCGGCCCGGATGCGCTCGGCCACCAGGTAGGCCTCCAGCCCGGCGGCGCTCGGCAGGATCACGGCCAGCTCGTCGGTGCCGACGCGGCAGCCGACGTCGGTCGCCCGCAGGCGCGGCACCATGAACTCGGCCAGCGCGCTCACCGCCCGCTCGGCCTCCGCGTGCCCGGACGCCGCCCGCACCTGCGCGAGCCCGTCGAGGCCGACCACCAGCAGCGACAGGGTGTCGCCGTTGCGCAGCGCCCGGTGGCTCTCCTGCTCCAGCCGCGTGCGGAAGTAGCGGGCGTTGAAGAAGCGCGTGGCGGGGTCGACGGTCGCCAGGTCCTCGAGCCGCTCCCGCAGCGCGGCCGCCCCGAGGGCGGTGGTGGCGTGGTCGGCCAGGCTCAGCAGCGTCTCGAGCTCGTCGGTGGCGAGCGCCCCGGGCCCGGCGGTGAGCACGCACAGCGCGCCGATGCGCTCGCGCGGGTCCCCGACGGGCACGATCGCCAGTGCGCACATGCCCGCGGCGCGCAGCGGGGTGCCGGGCGGCACCGGCCCCGCCCAGCCGTGCCCGTCCCCCAGCGGCCCGGCCGCCGCGGGCACCAGCCCGGCGACCTCGCGCTCCAGGGAGGGCTCGAGACCCAGGGACACCGTCGGCCCGGGGTCGTGGGGCAGTCCGGTGACCAGCGCCGCGGCGACGCCGCCCACCAGGCGACGCGCCTCCTCGAGCACCCGCAGCACGGCGGTCTCGGTCGGGTGCGCGTCCCGCAGGGCGCGCACGGCCTCCGCGAAGCGGCGCGCCCGTCCGCGCTGGCGTGCCACCGCCCCCTCCATGAGGAGGTTCGCGAGCACCTGCGACAGCTGGGCGGCCAGCACGCGCAGCGCGGGCGCGCCGGCCGGCCGGTCGCCCCACACCACCAGGCGCCCGAGCGTGCGGCCGCCCGTCGTGAGCTCCGTCACCTCGGGAGGGCGCTGCCCGCGCTCCTCACCCGCGCGGGCGCGCGGCGCCGTGACGCCGTTCTCGTCGGCCGCCACCACCTCGCCGCCGGCCGCGCCGCTGATCGCCAGCGCCGCCTCCAGGGCGAGCGCGCACACGCGGTCGACGTCGCGCTCGTTGGCGAGCGCCGCCACCGCGTCGGCGAGCCGCTCGGCCGCCTGCTCGTTCCAGCTGCTGCGTGTGCCTGTGCCCACCACGCCTCCTTGCCGGGCCGCCGCTGCCGGCGCGCGCGTCACCGCCGCGACCGGGCCCCCGCGCGCCGACCTCCGTGCCGTACGCGAGCGGCATCAGCGCTATCGGCGCGCGCGGGCCGCCACTCAACGGCCCGCGCGCACGCGGCTCACCCCACGGCCGGCATGCCCGCCACCTCGGCGGCGGCGCGGTCCAGCTCCTCCTGGGCGAGCTCGAGGTCGACCATCTGCCCCGACAGGTAGCTCTCGTAGGCCGCCATGTCGAAGTTGCCGTGGCCGCACAGGTTGAACAGGATCGTGCGCGAGACGCCCTCTTCGCGGGCCCGCTCCACCTCGGCCACGACCTGGCGCAGCGCGTGGGTGGGCTCCGGGGCGGGGATGATGCCCTCCGCCCGGGCGAAGCCGATCGCCGCCTCGAAGCACTCGCGCTGGGGGTAGGCGGTCGCCTCCACCACGCCGGTGTGGACCAGGTGCGACACCAGGGGCGCCATGCCGTGGTAGCGCAGGCCGCCCGAGTGGATGGACGGCGGCACGAACCCGTGGCCGAGGGTGTGCATGGGCAGCAGGGGCGTCATGCCCGCCGTGTCGCCGAAGTCGTAGCCGTAGTGGCCGCGGGTGAGCGTGGGGCAGGCGGCCGGCTCCACGGCCACCACGCGCATCTCGCGGCCGGCGAACTTCTCGGCGAGGAACGGGAACGCCAGGCCGGCGAAGTTCGACCCGCCGCCGACGCACCCCACCACCACGTCGGGCGCGGCGCCCGCCATCCGCATCTGCTCCACGGCCTCCTGCCCCACCACGGTCTGGTGCAGCAGCACGTGGTTGAGCACGCTGCCGAGCGCGTAGTTGGTGTCCTCGCGGGTGGCCGCGTCCTCGACCGCCTCGCTGATCGCGATGCCGAGGGAGCCCGTGGACTCGGGGTCGCGCTCCAGGATCGCCCGGCCGGCGTTGGTCTCCGTCGACGGGCTGGCCACGCAGGTGCCGCCCCAGGTCTCCATCATCATCCGGCGGTACGGCTTGGAGTCGTACGAGACGCGCACCATGTAGACCTTGCACTCCATGCCGAAGAGCGAGCAGGCCAGCGCCAGGGACGATCCCCACTGGCCGGCGCCCGTCTCGGTGGCCAGCCGCCGCACGCCCGCCTGGGCGTTGTAGTAGGCCTGGGGGACCGAGGTGTTGGGCTTGTGGCTGCCCGCGGGGCTGACGCCCTCGTACTTGTAGAAGATGCGGCAGTCGGTGCCGAGCGCCCGCTCCCACTGCACCGCCCGGTACAGCGGCGTGGGGCGCCACAGCGCGTAGATCTCGCGCACCGGGTCGGGCACGGGGATCCACCGGTCCTGGCTGACCTCCTGCCCGATGAGGTCCATCGGGAAGATCGCGGTGAGCATGTCGGGCTGCAGCGCCGAGCCGTCCGGGGCCAGCGGCGGCGGCATCGGGGTCGGCAGGTCGGCCGCGATGTTGTACCAGCGGTCCGGGATGCGCTCCTCGGGGAGCAGGTAGCGGTGCTGCGGCATGGTGGTCCTCCGCCGTGGGGTCGGTGGCCGAGCCTACCGCCGCCCCCGGCGCCGCGTCACCGCGGAGCGCCCCCACCCCCGGGCGGGTCCTCCAGGCGCTCCAGCTCCCGCTGCAGGCGGTCCAGCTCCTCGGGCGTGGCGTCCGCCCCCGCCGGCGCCGGTCGCCGCCCCCGGCGCGCCCAGCTGCGCGTGAGCACCGGGATCGCCGCGAGGCCGAGCGCCACCACGAGCGCCGGCACGATCCAGGCCACCAGGTCGAAGCCCTCCTTGGGCGGCGTGGCCAGCACCTCGCGCCCGAAGTCGGCCACCAGCGCGTCCTTGATCTGGTCGGCGGTCCAGCCCTCGGCCGCCCGCTCGCGGATGAACTCCTTCATGTCCCGCGCCACCGGGGCGTTGGAGGTGTCGAGGGGCGTGTCGCAGGTGGGGCAGCGCAGCTCGCGCTCGAGGGCGCGCACGTCGACGTTCTGCCCCAGGGCGGTGCCGGCGGCCAGCGGCGCCAGCAGCACCAGCGCGAGCAGCGCCACGAGCAGGCGCCGCAGGTTCACGACCCGCCCCCGGACGGCCCCGCGCCGGGCCGCTCGGCCACGACCTGGTCGAGCACGCGCCGGAAGTCGTCGACGTTGGCGAAGCGGCCCCGGTCCACCAGCGGGCCCCGCAGGGCGAGCGCGACCCGTCCCTCGCGGTCGATCACGAACGTCTCCGGCACGCCGGTCGCGCCGAAACGGTTCTGCACCCTGCCCTCCCCGTCGCGGACCGAGGGGAACGTGAGCCCGTAGCGCTGCGCGAACGCGCGCCCCTTGCCGCTGAGGTCGCGCACGTTGAGCCCCAGCACCACGACGCCCTGCGGGGCGTAGTCGGTGGCGATGTCGCGGATGACCGGCGCCTCGTCCTTGCAGGGGTCGCACCACGACGCCCAGATGTTGAGCACCACCGGGCGCCCGCGCAGGTCGGACAGCGAGACCTCGGTGCCCTCGGGGGCCGTGAGGGGCGCACCGGGCACCAGCAGCGGCAGGGTGAACTCCGGCGCCTCCGCGCGCTCGCCGCGGGCGATCGCGTCGTCGATGGTCGTGGACACGCCGCGGTTGGTGAGCCCCACGATCAGCAGCACCGCGACCAGCCCGATCAGCGCCACCGTCAGCGCGGCCCACAGGACGGTCCGGCGGTCGCGCGGCGGCGGCGGCGCGCCGTCGGGGTCCTCCGGCGCGGGCGCCGTCGTCTGGTCGGTGCTGCTCACGTCACCGATGGTACCGGCGGCCACGGGGCCGACCGGCCCCGGCGGTCAGGACAGGAGCTCCTCCACCGCCCGGCGCGGGTCGTCGACCCGCATCAGCGCCTCGCCCACCAGGATGGCGTCGACGCCGGCGTCCTCCAGCTCCCGGACGTCCCCTCGCCCGCTGATGCCCGACTCGGCCACCACCACGGTGCCCGCGGGCACGTCGGCGAGCAGCCGGAAGGTCGTGCGCAGGTCCACCTCGAGGCTGTGCAGGTCGCGGTTGTTGATCCCGATGATCTCCGCGCCGGCCTCGACCGCCACCTCGACCTCGTCCTCGTCGTGCACCTCGACGAGCGTGTCCAGGCCGAGCTCGGCCGCCGCCTGCATCATCTCCTCCAGGCGCTCGCGGCCGAGGGCGGCCACGATCAGCAGCGCGGCGTCCGCGCCGGCGACCCGCGCCTCCACGAGCTGGTACGGGTCGACCAGGAAGTCCTTGCGGATGATGGGCAGCTCGACCGCCGCCCGTGCCTCGGCGAGGTCGTCGAGGCTGCCGCCGAACCAGCGCGGCTCGGTCAGGACCGACACGGCCCGCGCGCCCGACTCCTCGTAGGCCCGGACGATGTCGGAGACGCGCGCACCCGGCCGGATGTCGCCGCGCGAGGGGCTCGCCCGCTTCATCTCGGCGATCAGGGAGATCCCCTCGGCGATGAGCGCCTCCGAGAACGGGCGCCCGCGCGGCACCGCGCCCAGCCGGTCGCGCAGCTCCGCCTCGGGCATGTCGCGCTTGCGCTGGTCGAGCGTCCTCTCGGTGTGCTCGACGACGGTGTCGAGGAACGTCGGCACGGCGGCGGGTTACCTCCTCTCGGCGGTCGGCGTGGCAAAGCGGTGCGTCGCGTCGACGAAGGCGTCGAGGCGCTGGCCGGCGGCGCCCGACGCGATGCTCTCACGGGCCCGCGTCAGCCCGTCGGCGAGGTCGCGGGCGACCCCGGCCACCCACAGCGCGGCCCCGGCGTTCAGCGCGACCAGGTCGGCGGCCGGGCCGGTCCCGCCCCCGACGATGCGGCGCACCACCTCGGCGTTCTCGTCCGGGCTGCCGCCGGCGATGTCGGCCTCGCCCGCCGGGGCGACGTCCAGCGCCGCCGGGTCGATCTCGGTGCGGCGCACGCCCCCGTCGACCACCTCGAACACGTCCGTGGTGGCGGCGGTGGACACCTCGTCGAGGCCGTCCCGGCCCCGCACCACCAGCGCGCGCTCGGTGCCCAGCGCGGCCAGCGCCGTCGCGATGCGCTCCAGCGCGTGGGCGTCGCTCACGCCCAGCAGCTGCCGCGGGGCACCCGCGGGGTTGGTGAGCGGCCCGATCATGTTGAACACCGTGCGCACCCCGAGGGCCCGCCGCACAGGCACGACGTGGGCGAACGCGGGGTGATGGGCCGGGGCGAACATGAAGCCGACGCCCGTCTCCTGCAAGCAGCGCGAGACGCCGTCGGGGTCGAGGTCGATGCGTGCGCCGAGCGCCTCCAGCACGTCGGCGCTGCCGCTGCGCGAGGTGGCCGAGCGGTTGCCGTGCTTGGCGACCGCCACGCCGGCGCCCGCGGCCACGAACGCGGCCGCGGTGGAGACGTTGAACGACGACGCGCCGCCGCCCGTGCCGCAGGTGTCGATGAAGGGCCCGGCCGGCGCCTCCACCCGCCGCGCCCGCCGGCGGATGACCGAGGCCAGCCCGGCGATCTCCTCGGCGGTCTCCCCCTTGGCGCGCAGCGCGATCAGGAAGGCGGCCGTCTGGGCCTCCCCCGCCTCGCCGGAGAGGATGACGTCCAGGACGTCCGCCGCCCCCTGGCGGCCGATGTCCTCGCCGGCCAGCAGGCGGTCCACGGCGTCGCTGATGAGCGGGCTGGGCACGCGGACCCCTAGGCCGACAGCGCCAGGAAGTTGCCCAGCAGCGTCCGTCCCCGGTCGGTGAGGATCGACTCCGGGTGGAACTGGACGCCCTCCACCGGGTAGTCGCGGTGGCGCACCCCCATGAGCACGTCGCCGTCGCACCAGGCCGAGGCCTCGAGCCCGGGAGCGAGCGCCGGGTCCACCACCAGCGAGTGGTAGCGGGTGGCCGTCATCGGGTTCTCCAGCCCCGAGAACACCGTGCGCCCGTCGTGGTCGATCGCGCTCGTCTTGCCGTGCACCGGCTCGCGGCCGCGCACCACGCGCGCCCCGAAGGCCTCGCCGATCGCCTGGTGCCCCAGGCACACGCCCAGCACGGGCACGCGGCCGGCGAAATGGCGGATCGCCTCCACCGACACGCCCGCCTCCCGCGGCGTCTTGGGCCCCGGCGAGATCACCAGGTGGGTGGGTGCCAGCCGCGCGATGCCCTCGACGTCGACGGCGTCGTTGCGGTGCACCAGCACCTCGGCGCCGAGCTCCCCCAGGTACTGCAGCAGGTTGTAGGTGAAGCTGTCGTAGTTGTCGACGAGCACGACGCGCGGGGACGACACCTACCAGTCCCCCTGCGCGGCGGCGACCTCGATGGCCCGGAACATGCCCGCCGCCTTGTTCTGGGTCTCCTCGTACTCGGTCGCCGGCACCGAGTCGGCCACGATGCCCGCGCCGGCCTGCACGTGCACCCGCCCGTCGCGGCACACGATCGTGCGGATGGTGATGGCGGTGTCCAGGTCGCCGTCGTGCGCCAGGTAGCCCACCGCGCCGCCGTACGGCCCGCGCTTGGTGGTCTCCATCTCGTCGATGATCTCCATCGCCCGCACCTTGGGCGCTCCGGAGAGGGTGCCCGCCGGGAAGGTGGCCCGCAGGGCGTCGCAGGCGCGCCGGCCGTCGTCGAGCGCGCCGACGACGCTGGACTCGATGTGCATCACGTGACTGTAGTGGTGCACGCTCATCAGCTCCTCGACGTGCACCGAGCCGATGCGGCACACACGGCCCAGGTCGTTGCGGCCGAGGTCGACGAGCATCACGTGCTCGGCGCGCTCCTTGGGATCGGCCAGCAGCTCCTCCGCGAGCCGGCGATCCTCGTCCTCGGTGGCGCCGCGCGGCCGCGTGCCCGCGATCGGCCGCGTGTGCACCACCCCGTCCTCCACGCGCACCAGCGTCTCGGGCGAGGCGCCCACCAGCGTCACGTCCTCGAACTCCAGGAAGAACATGTACGGCGAGGGGTTCACCGCCCGCAGGCCGCGGTAGATCGCGAAGGGGTCCAGGTCGACCTCGGCCGAGAACCGCTGCGAGGGCACCACCTGGAAGGCGTCGCCGGCGAAGATGTACTCCCGGCAGCGCTCCACCGCGCGCTCGTAGCCCTCGCGGGTGGTGTTGGAGACCACCTCGCCCAGGTGCACGCCCTCGGCGCCCACCGACCGGCCGAGGCGCGGCAGCGGCCCCGCGAGCCGCCCCTTGATGTCGGCGACCGTCGCCACCGTGCGCCAGTAGGCCGCCTCCACGTCCTCGTCCGGGTCCACCGGGCAGGGCACCGTCACCGTCAGCGTCCGCAGCAGGTGGTCGAACACCACCACCGGCCCGGTGATCATGCACAGCAGGTCGGGCACGCCCAGGTCGTCGGGCGGCGTCGCGGGGAGGTGCTCGACGGTGCGCACGAGGTCGTAGCCGAAGTAGCCGACCGCACCGCCGGTGAACGCCGGCGTACCGGGCGCGGGGAGCAGGTTGACGGCGTCCACCACGTCCTGCACTGCGCCGAACGGGTCGCCCGCGTCCAGGGCGGTGCGCACGCCGGCCGCGTCGGTCATCTCCAGGGCGCCCTCGGCCCCGCGCACCACCGCCTGCGGCCGCACGCCGAGCATCGAGTAGCGGCTCACCCGCCCGTCGGCGGCGGACTCCAGCAGGAACGCGGGCCCGCCGTCGCGGAGCTTGAGGAACGCGCCGACCGGCGTCTCGCAGTCGGCGATCCAGGTGTGCGACAGCGCGACGTGGCCCCGCGCGGTGGCCGCGTGGCGCAGGGTCTCGAGCCCGGGCGTGACCTCCAGCAGCGAGGACGCGCGCGCCGGGGCGCGCAGGGTGAGATCGGTCATGCGGCGGAGGGGGCGGGCCGGTGGCGTCGCGCCAGCTCGGCGGCGACCTCGGCGGGGCTCACGCCGGCCGCCTGCCACAGCACGGCCAGGTGGTACAGCAGGTCGGCGCTCTCGTACACCACCTGCTCGCGCTCGCGCCCCTTGGCGGCGATCACGACCTCGGTCGCCTCCTCCCCCACCTTCTTGCAGACGGTGTCGATGCCCTTGGCCAGCAGGCGCGCCGTGTAGGAGGACTCGGGGTCGGCCGCGGCGGCGCGTGCGGCGACCGTGCGCGCGAGCTCGGCGACGGCCGCGAACGGCTGGGCGTCCTCGCCCGAGAGCGTGCGGAAGAAGCAGGCGGTCTCCCCGGTGTGGCACGCCGGCCCGGCCGGGTCCACCAGCACCACCAGCGCGTCCCCGTCGCAGTCGACCAGCACGCCGCGCACGTCCTGCGTGTTGCCGCTGGTGGCGCCCTTGTGCCACAGCTCCTGCCGGGAGCGGCTCCAGAACCAGGTCTGCCCCGTGGCGAGGGTGCGCTCCAGGGCCGCGCGGTCCATGTAGGCCACGGTCAGCACCCGTCCCGTGGCCGCGTCCTGCACGACGGCCGGCACCAGGCCGTCGGCCCCGAACCGCACGTCCTCGAGCCGGGCCGCCGTCATGCCGCCCCGCCGGCGAGCTCGGCGATGACCTCCGGGGCACGCGGCGTGCCGATGCGGGCGCCGCCCGCGGAGATGAGCGTCTGCACGTCGTCGAGGCTGCGCACGCCGCCGGCGGCCTTGACCCCCACGTGCTCGGGCAGGGCGTCGCGCATGACCTCCACGTCGTGCACGGTGGCGCTGGTGCGGCACCCGGTGCAGGTGGTGGCGAAGTCCGCGCCCACGTCGTCCACGATCTTGCAGGCCAGCCGCACGAGCTTGTCGTCGAGCAGCGGCGCCTCGATGATCACCTTCACCAGCACGCCGCCACGGGCGCTGTTGGCGGCCCGGGAGCGCACCGCGCGCACGGTCGCCAGCAGCTCGTCGCGCACCAGGGTGAAGTCGCCGGAGACCAGCGCCGGGATGTTCATGACCACGTCGAGCTCCACCGCCCCGTCGGCCACCGCCTGCTCCGCGGCGGCCACCTTCGCCGCCGTCGTGTCGGCACCCAGCGGGAAGCCGATGACGGTCGCCGTCTTCACGTCCGTTCCGCGCAGCCGGTCGGCGACGGCGGGCACGAAGTACGGCAGCACGCACAGGGAGGCGACGTGCAGGTCGGTCGCCTGGTCGCAGGCGCGCAACACGTCGGCCAGGCTGGTGGCCGGGGCGAGTACCAGGTGGTCGAGCGTCTTGGAGAGGTCCTCGACGCGCATCAGGCGGGGCGCCGCAGGCGCCCCGCCGGGCCCTGCGAGGGGGCGCCGGCGGGGCGGCGCGGCGCGCGGGCGTGTGGGACGTAGGCCCGGGCGGACATGGGGGGCGAGTATAGCGACACCCCCTCCGGGGCCCGGTGCCTGAGCTGCCCGAGCTCCAGGCCCTCGCCGAGGGCCTGGACGCGGCCGTGACCGGGCGCCGGATCGTGCGCGCCGTCGCCCACTCGCCGGCGGTGGTGCGCAGCGCCGCGCCGCCCCTGGAGGCATTGGAGGGCCATCTCATCACGGCGGTCCGCCGGCGGGGGAAGCACATGCTGGTGGAGGCGGGCGACCTCACGCTGGTGCTGCACCTGATGTCGGCCGGGCGGCTCGGGCTGACGACGGCGGCCGGCCCCCGCCCGCCCCGGTCGGCGTCCCTGGGGCTGGTGCTGGCGCGCGGCGAGGACGATGCGGGCGGAGATCCGCCCGCGGCGGAGGAGCTCCGTCTCCGCGAGAACTCCCGCACCCGTCGCGCCAACGCATACCTGGTGCCCACGGCCGAGCTCGACGCCCACGGGCCGCTGGCGCGTCTGGGGCCGGAGCCCGGGGAGCTGGACGCCGCCGGCTGGCGGGCGCGGCTCACCGACCCGCCCGGCGTGCTGCAGACCGCCCTCCGCGAGGGGCGCCGCGTGGCGGGCGTCGGCCGCTGCTACGCCAGCGAGCTGATGTGGGCGGCCCGGCTGCCCCCGCTGGCCCGCACGGACCGGCTCGACGACGACGCGTGGCAGCGGCTGGCGCGCGCCGCCGAGGTGGTGCTGGGCGGCGCCACCGCGCGGGCGCGGGAGCGCATCACCACCAACCTGCCCGACGCCGAGAAGCGCACCACGGCCGTGCACGGCCACCACGGCGAGCCGTGCCTGCGCTGCGGGACGCGGCTGGAGCGGATCGGCTTCCAGGACTACGAGCTCGTCTACTGCCCCCGCTGCCAGACCGGGGGGCGCGTCTACGCCGACCGCCGCACCAGCCGCTTCCTGCGCTGAGTGATCCGGCGGCGGCGCCCGCCCGTAGACAGGGACGACGGATGCGCGGCCGAGCCGGGCGACCGTCCCGGCCTCGGCCGGTTCCGGCGCCCGGCGGCATCCCGGGCTGGACGGGTCCCCTCCCGGGTCCCGCCGGGCGCCGGCCCCGTTTACCGCCGCACGTCCACGATGACCACGCGCCGGGTCGTGCTGCGCTGGATGCGGAAGGGCGTCCGGGCACGCAGGCCGAGGCCGTGCGTCACCTGGCCCTCGAAGTCGCCCACCAGGCGCACGTGCCGCAGCATCGGCAGGTTGGGCGACATGCGGGTGGGCGCGCAGCCGCTGGCGCCGGTGTCCTGGTCGTGGGCGCGTGCGGGGTCGAACACCAGCTGCAGGAAGGCGCGGCCGGGGATGCGGACGACGCGGCCGGAGCCGTCCTCCACCAGGCGGCTCACGTAGCGGGCGCGCACGCGGGGCGGCGGTCCCGTCCAGGTGAACACCACGCGGTCGTAGGT
>DATMJR010000343.1:0-6552 GCA_035553775.1 Miltoncostaeaceae bacterium
ACCCCGATCAGCGCGGTTGCGGACAGCGATCGGCCCGTCTCCCACCGGCCGCGCCGGGCCCCCCCAACCGTCGCGCCCACGCCACCTCCCCGTCCCGGACCCCGTACCCGCGCGGGTGCCGCGGGCGCGTGGCCCGGGAACCCCGCGTGACCCTCGCGCCGGCCCCGGACGGACCGGCGCCCGCGCCGATGCGCCGGCGCGCCGGCCCCCATGACGTGCGCCGCGGCGAGCGCGGCGAGGCCGTCCGCCTCGCGTTCGGCGAGTTCCTCGGCGGTGCCGGCCTGGTCGCGCTCGCCGTGCTGGCCGTGGGCGGCCTGGTGCACGTGCTCGACCGCACCCGGCCGGGGCCGCTCCAGGGCGTCCGGGCCTGGCTGGACGCGAACGCGTTCACCACGCCCGACACGACGGCGGCCCTGCTGCAGTCGATCAGCGCCACGGTGATCACGGTGGCGTCGATCACGTTCTCGCTGATGCTGGTGGCGATCCAGCAGTCGGCCAGCTCGCTCACCGGCCAGGTCTTCGACCAATTCATGCGCCGGCGCAGCAACCAGTTCTACTTCGGGTTCTTCGTCGGCCTCGGCGCCTACGCGCTGCTGCAGACGACGACCGTCCACCAGGGCTTCAACCCGGTCCTCGGCGCGGCGCTGACCGTGGCGCTGAGCGTCGTGGCCGTGGTGCTGCTGCTGGTGCTCGTCTACGCCGCGATCAACCAGATGCGCCCGGTGGTGATCGTCGAGGCGATGCACGACCGGCTGGTCGAGGCGCGGGCGCGGCAGGAGGCGCGCATCGTGCGGCGCACCCGCCCCCTGCCGCGCCGGCCCGCCGCGCCGTGCACCGCGGTGCTGAGCGACCGCACGGGATTCGTGCTCCACATCGACCTCGACCGCATCCAGCGTGAGATCGCCGCGGTACCGGTGCCCTGTGAGGTGGTGCTCGACGTGACCATCGGCGGCTACGTGGCGTACGGCGACCGGCTGGCGCGCCTGCACGGCGTCGAGGGCGCCGCGGCCCAGCGCGTGGGCGAGGCCGTGGGCCGCGCCATGCGCCTGGAGCGCCAGCGCAACATCGACGGCGTCGACGCCGTCTACGGACTCCTCCAGCTCGAGACGGTCGGGTGGACCTCCACCTCGGGCGCGCAGCACAACCCCCAGGCCGCGCGGCTGGTCGTGGCGGCGCTGCGGGACGTGCTGGCGCGCCTGGGCGTCGAGAACGGCCCGCCCGACGACACCCCGGACACCGACATCGTGTACGCCGACGACTTCCCCGAGGTGCTCATGGACACCTGGGAGTCCCTGGCCGTCGTCACCGCCGACTCGCAGCAGCACCAGGTGGCCGCGGACATCATCGACGCCCTCGACTCGGTGCTCACCCGGCTCGCGCCCGCCTACCGGACGCGGGCGGTGGACGTGCTCATGCGGACCCTGCCGGCGCTCGGGAGCCACCCGCCCACGCGCCGGCTGGAGGTCGCGCTGGAACGGCTGCGGGACACCCTCGAGGGACTCGGCGAACGCGGGGCGGCGCGAGCCGCCGACGCCGCCGTCGCAAGCCTCCGCTCCCGGATCGGCACGGTGGAGGCGGCGTACACGCCGCGGTGAACCGTTCAGCTGCCGGCGCCGGCGGGGCGCGGCTGCCGAAACTCCCCTCGCTCCCCCCCCGGTCGAGCACCGCACGCGGCGGCTGCCCCGGTCGGTGTCCTCCCGGGGGGATGACCGGCGCCCCCCGCCCGAGGGCACGCCCGTACGTGCCGTCCCCGTCGTCGGCGCGCGACCACCGCGAACCGGAGCGCCTCGAGCCCACCGAGGGCGCGCGACGCGGCGCGACAGCCGAGCCGGGCGTGCAGCGACGTCGGCGTGCCCTCGTGCCTCCCGGTGGCGTCGGCCGCGCGCGCGTGGCGCCGGGGGTCACCGGGCGGCAGGGGGAGCGCTCAGGTGCCGGCGCCGACCACCAGGATCGCGAGGTCGTCGCGCAGGCGGCCGCCCGCCGCCGCACGGACCCGCTCCGCGAGGGCACCGGCGAGCGCACCCGCCGGCACGGCGGCCAGCTCACGCAGGATCCCGGCGAGCCCGTCGTCACCGAGCAGCGCACCCCCTGCGCGGGCCTCGGTGATGCCGTCCGTGTGGACGACCAGGCGGTCCCCCGGCCCCAGCCGCACCGCGGCGGGCGTGAGGGTGATCGTGAGGTCGACCCCGATCAGCGGTCCGCCCACGTCCACGGGCTCGAGCGCGCCGTCGGCGCGGAGCACCAGCGGGGGCGGGTGGCCCGCCGCGACGACATCGAGGTCCAGCCCGCCGTCCCGCGGCGTCAGCAGCCCCGCGCAGGCGGTGAGGAACTGCATCCCCCCGGCGCGCTGGTTGACGACCGACGCGTTCAGCTGGCCGAGCAGGCGCGCCGGGCGGGCATCGAGGGGTGCGAGGGCGCGCAGCGTGTAGCGCGCCAGCGCGGTCAGCCCGGCCGCCTCCGGCCCCTTCCCGCAGACGTCCCCCACCACGAAGAGCCACCGCCCTTCACCCACGGGGAAGACGTCGTAGAAGTCGCCGCCGACGACGATGCCCGCGCCGACCGCCAGGTAGGCGGCGCCCAGCACGGCCCCGGGAACCTCCGGCAGCCGGGCGGGCAGCAGCGCCTGCTGCAGCGTGTCGGCGATCGTGCGCTGCGCGCTGAACAGGCGGGCGTTGTCGATGGCCGCGGCGGCGCGCTCGCCGAGAGCGCGGGCCACCTCCAGGTCCTCAGCGCCCAGCCGTCGCCCGGACTCCCGGCCGGTCAGCAGGCTGAGCGCGCCGAGCGTCGTCCCGCGTGCGACGAGGGGCACGCACAGGAACGAGGTCAGCGCGACCTCCCGCAGGACGCGCAGGTGCTCCTCGTCCTGGGCGATGGCGGCGAGCGCCTCCTCCGGGATGTCCGGCATGAGCTCGGCCTGCCCCGTACGCACCACCGCGGGGACCCCCGTCGGGTCGTCCGCCCTGGGCGGGTAGCGGTCGGCAAGCTCCGCCGCCCAGCGCGCCCGGTCGGGCTCGGCGTGGGCGAGCGCGGCCCGGACGAGGCCCCCGCGTGCGTCGAGCAGGTGGACCATGCACCAGTCGGCGAGCTCGGGCACCACGAGGCGGGCCAGCGACTGCAGCGCCCGCTCGTACTCCAGCGACTCGGCCAGGATCGCCCCGGCGTCCAGCAGGAACTGTGTGCGCGTGCGGGCGGTGCGCTCGGCCTCGTACAGCCGGGCGGTGTCGATGGCGAGCGCCGCCCGCTCGGCGATCCGGCCGGCGAGCGTCAGGTCGGCCGCGTCGAGCCGCCGGTTCGAGTGCTCACGGGCGGTGGAGAGCGCCATCACGCCGATGCGTCGTCCCCGTGCCGCGAGCGGGACGACGACCGCCGACCGCGTGCCCAGGCCCCGCCGGGTGCGGGCATCGGCCGCGTCGCGTGAGGACAGGCCGTACCAGTCCTCTCCCACCTCGGGCAGCAGCATCGGCGTCCCCGTCGCGGCGACCCGGCCGATCGGGCTGGCCGGCAGGGGCGGCGGCAGGGCGGCGAGCGTCTGGGCGTGCGCCGCGTCGAGGTGGGCGGCGGCCGCGCGGCGCAGCCCGCCGTCGTCGGTGATCAGGTCCACGACGCAGGCGTCGGCGATGCGGGGCAGCAGCATCCGCGCGAGCCGGTGGAGGCGCTCCTCCAGCGAGAGCGGGCCGTCGAGCACCAGGCCGATCTCGGACAGCAGCCGCTCGTGTTCCTCGGTCTCGCGGCGCTCGGTGATGTCGAGGCACGAGCCGATGAAGCCCTCGAACTGCCGGTCGGGGCCCCAGCGCGGCACTCCGTGGTCGAGCACCCAGCGGTACTCGCCGTCCGCGCGGCGCAGGCGGTAGTCGACCTCGAACGGCCGCTGCGCCGTCACGGCCGCACGCTGGGCGTCCCTGCGGTGCGCCCGGTCGGCCGGGTGCACGGCGCCGGCCCACCCGTCCCCCAGCTCCTCGTCGAGCGGCCTGCCCGTGAACCGCAGCCATCCCGCGTTGACGTACGTCCACGCGCCGCCGCGGTCGGACATCCAGATGAGGACGGGAGCGGCGTCCGCCATCGCCCGGAAACGGCGCTCGCTCTCGCGCAAGGCGTCCTCGGCGCGACGCCGGGCGGTGATGTCACGGCCCACCCCGATCATGCGCACCGGGCGCCCGTCCTCGCCGGTGATCACGCGGCCCTCGCCCGTGATCCAGCGCACGACGCCGTCGAACCCGACCGCCCGGAACTCGGTCGCGAAGGGCCGTCCGGTCTCCAGCGCCCCTCCGATGTCCGCCTGCAGGCGGGCGCGGTCGTCCGGGTGGACGACGTCGACGAACGAGGCGAACGTGCCGTCGAAGCTACCCGGCGCCATCCCGTGGATCTCCTCGAGACCGGGCGACCAGGTGAGGGTGCCCGTCGCGACGTCCCAGTCCCAGATGCCCATCGACGCCGCGCTCAGCGCCAGCTGCAGGCGGTCGCGGCTCTCGCGGAGCTCCTCCTCGATGCGGCGCACCTGGCCGGTGTCGCTCACGCGGCCCCTGCCGAAGGCCCCCGGTGCGGCTCCTCGCGCGCGTGCATCCGGACAAGGCTATCGGCAGCAGGGGGCGGCGGGCGGGAGTCGCCGCCGCCCGCCGCCGCCTCCGTGGCACAGTGGGGGTACCCGGCGGAGTAAAGACGCCGCCGGGCCGACCGCAACCGCGAGGGGGCACATGATCCCGGTGACGATCACCTGCGAGGCGGAGGCGCGCGAGACCTCCGGGCCGCAGGAGGGCGCGTGGCTGCCGGTGCTGCGCGTCAACGGCGAGACCGTGTGGCGGGGACGCCCGGTCTCCGGCGCCGACGAGGCCGAGGGCGTCGCGCTCGGCTACCTGCGGTACGCGCTCGGCGGCGCGCTGCTCGGCGGCGAGCCCGCGACGCCGCCGCCCACCGGCGAGGAGTCCGAGGGCGCCGGGGGCGAGCGGCCGCTCGGGGAGTCCCTGGAGGACGTCGTCGAGGGCCTGCGACGCGAGGTGGCGGACGGCGTTCAGCGCCTGCAGGAGTTCATCGACCGCGGCGAGTGGAGGCGCTTCCTGCCCTGAGAGGGACCGCCGGGGCGAACGGCGGCGGGGTGTTTGCAACGAACGTCACGCGGTACGTGAGGAGGGCCCAGCGGTGGGCATCTCTTTTGCTCCCCCGGGCCAATGCGACCACCCCGGCTCCCCGGCGATCCTCCAGGACAGATGACGTACCAGATCCGCATCACCGACCTGCTCACCCGCGCCCACGAGGTGTCCGTCTTCGAGGAGCGCGTGACGTCCCTCGACGAGCTGCGCACCCGCTGCCGGCGGATACGTGCCCAGGCCGGTGAGGCGATCCACGTCGAGGCGACCCCCCTGCGCCGCATTCCCCTCGGCGGGCGCCGCCGCATGACCTGGGCCGTGGCCTGACGAGGCCGCGGGGCACGCGTCCGCCCAGGGTCGGGGGCGGACGCGTGCCGTCCGGGTACCGCCGGCCCGGCTGATCCACCGCCGGCTCCGGCACGATGACCGGGTGATGGCCCCCACCGCACCGGACCTCGCCCGCTGGCCCGCCGCGCCGGTCGCCGGACGCAACCTGCGCCCGGGGACGTTCGCGGACCAACTCGGACCGGGCCCCACGCTCGTCGTGTTCCCGCGCCACCTCGGCTGCCTGTTCACGGCCGACGCCCTGCGGGGCCTGCGCGCCACCGCTGCGGCGCCGGGGTTCCCCCGCGTCGTGGTCGTGCATCAGGGCACCCCGTCGGATGCCGTGCGCCGGCTGGCGGCCCTGTGGCCCGACGCCCCGACCGTCGCCGACCCCGACGGGGCCCTGCACCGGGCGGCCGGCGTCGAGCGGGGATCGCCGGCGCAGGTGCTGGGGCCGCGGGCCGCCGTGTGCGCCCTGCGCGCACTGCGGGCCGGCGCCCGCCCGGGCCGCCCGGTGGGCGACACGCGCACGCTGCCGGTCGCGCTGCTCGTCGTCGACGGCCGGGTCGTGTGGGAGCACCGCGGCCGCCACTCCGGGGACCACCCCGACTGGGGCCGGGTGCCGCGCACGGCGGGGGGCGCCGCCGTGCCGCCGCACTAGCCGGCCTGCGCCGCCATGACCAGCACCAGGGCTCCGCGCCCGGTCCAGAGGGCGGTGCGCAGCCAGTTGCCGGAGACCAGCCGGGCGTGCGCGCCGGGGTCGAAGCGCCCGCCCAGGTCCCGGTGGGCGGGCACCTGCAGGAGCCATGTCGACGCCCACACCAGCCCCACCGCGACCAGCCCCGCCACCGGGAGCGCGAGGGGCACCCCGTCGGGCGGCGCCAGGACCAGCAGCAGCGCGGTGGCGGCCTCGACGCACATGGTCGGGGCGACGATGCGGGAGATGCGGCGCGAATGCCCCAGGTGGTATTCGGGCCATCCCGCTTCCCCCACGCCCGCGAAGAGCGGATAGTGGACGACCTGCACCACCCAGATGACGCCGACGTTGACCAGCGTCACCCCGACGTGGACGAGCAGCAGCAGCGACATCGCCCGCGACCGTAGCGCCACCCACCCCGAGGAGACACCGACATGCGCACCCCCCGCC
>DATMJR010000344.1:0-4159 GCA_035553775.1 Miltoncostaeaceae bacterium
CGGTGTCCCCGCCTTCCCCGGCCGCACCCGGTCCCGTCGCAGACGGGGCACGGGGAGGGGATGAGGCCCTCGCCGTTGCGTGCCGGGGCGAAGATGCGCGCCTGCCCCCAGCAGTGCCCGCAGAAGGGCGCCAGCGGCGGCGGGGGCGGCAGCGGCTCCGCCAAGGCGTCCCGGCGGCGGTCCTCGCGCCACTCCTCCCACGACCCGTAGGCGACGAGCAATCCCGTGGTGTCGAGTACGGCGATCATGTGGCGTCCTGGTGGTCCTGGTCCGTCCATCGGAAACCCCGGGCCGGCCCCTGAGCGTTGCGGCATCACGCCCGCCGGGCGCGCACGACCCGTTCCACCCCGGCCAGGTCGCGGCGGGCGGCCACCCCGCTCCAGCCGGCGCGCCGGAGCGACTCCTCCACCCGGGCCGCCTGACCGTCGCCGACCTCGATCAGAAGGGTCCCACCGGGCGTCAGGTACCCCGGCGCCTGGGAGATAATCCGGTGGATCATCTCGTCGCCCCGCGGCCCGGCCGTCAACGCCCCGGCCGGCTCGAACCGCAGCTCGGGCGGGGCCTGCCCGAGCTCCGCGTCGGAGAGGTAGGGCGGGTTCGCGGCGATCAGGTCGAACCGGCGCCCGGCGAGCCCGGCGAAGCCGTCCGACGCGACCAGCTCCACCTCCGCCCCGGACGTGGCCGCGTTGCGCCGGGCGACGGACAGGGCGGCCCCGCTGACGTCGGCGCCGGTGACCCGCAGGTCCGGTCGCTCCGTGGCCAGGGCGAGGGCGATCGCCCCGCTGCCCGTGCCCCAGTCGAGCACCGCCGCGCCGTGCGGGGCCTCCTCGAGCGCCCACTCCACGAGCGTCTCGGTCTCGGGCCGCGGCACCAGCACGTCCGGTGTCACCTCGAGCTCGAGCCGGCGGAACGCGCGCCGGCCCAGGATGTACGCCATCGGCTCCCGGCGCGCGCGGCGCCGCACCAGCTCACGCGCGGCGGCGAGCTCGGGGGGCGTGAGCGGCCGGTCGTGCGCCGTGTAGAGCTCGATCCGCTGCAGTCCGAGGGCGTGCGCGAGCAGCAGGTCGGCGTCGAGCCGCGGCGAGGGCGAGCCGCGCTCGGCGAGGTGCCGGGCGGTGCGGCGCAGCACCTCGCCGAGGGTGAGCAGCTCGGGGGGGCCGGGCACCCGCCCCGCGGTCAGCGGCGGGCGCGCGCCCGCACGAAGGCGGCCAGGGGCCCGTGCAGGTACGCGTTGACGGCCTCTGCCCGCTCGGCGACCGCCGCCGTGTCGGGGACGGCGTCGTCCTCGGAGTAGACGAGGCGCACGTAGATCTTGCTCGTGTCCGCGTGCATGGGCTCCACGGCGATGTCCAGCGACCCCTCCCCGAGCCGCCGCCACACCCGCAGCCCGTGGGCGGCGTCGTCGTCCTCGCCGCCGAGCAGATCGGCGCGCTCCCGGTCGAGGCCCAGGACCTCGTCGCTGAGGTGGCGGCGCGCGGCGTCCTCCTCCTCGCAGTCCCAGATCGCGACCAGGGTGATGTCGTCGATCCAGAGCCGCTCGTGGGCGTGCCCGGCCAGCGCCTCGTCCAGGAGCCCCGTCACCCGCTCCAGGCCCTCGTGGAAGCCGAGTCCGGTGACGGTGGCCGACGCCGTCTGGGCGGGCCGCAGCACGAGCTCCGCGCCGTTGGACCCCGACATGGTGGCCCCGCCCTCGGGACTCCACTCCATGCGCGTCAGCTCGTAGCGCTCGCCCGCGCCCGCGAAGAGCAGCGCGGTGGCCTCCCGGTCGTGGCGGACCTCCTCGTGGCGCACCGTGACGCCGAGGAACTCCGCCCGCAGCAGGTCGGGGTTGGGGCCGTTCACGCGTCCCCCCCGTCGGCCTGGGCGGCCAGCAGCAGCCGGCGCTCCTCCGCGGCCAGCGCGGCGGTGAGGTCGCCGAGCGCGCCCTGCAGCACCTGCTCGCGCAGGGACAGGTTCATGTTGACGCGGTGGTCGGTGACGCGGTTCTGCGGATAGTTGTAGGTGCGCACCTTCTCGGCGCGCTCGCCGCCGCCGAGCTGGGCCCGCCGCGCCGCGCTGATCTCCGCGTTCTGCTCGGCCAGCGCCCGCTCGTAGAGCCGGGCGCGGAGCACCCGCATCGCCCGCTCGCGGTTCTGCAGCTGGCTCTTCTCGTCCTGCATGGACACCACCAGGCCGGTGGGCAGGTGCGTGATGCGGACGGCGGAGTCGGTGGTGTTGACGCTCTGCCCGCCCGGCCCGCTGGACCGGTACACGTCGACCTTCAGGTCCTTCTCCTCGACCCGCACCTCGACGTCCTGCACCTCGGGCAGCACCGCGACGGTGGCCGTGGAGGTGTGGATGCGGCCCTGGCTCTCGGTCTCCGGCACCCGCTGCACCCGGTGCACGCCGGCCTCGTGCTTGAAGACGGAGTAGGCGCCCCCGCCCTTCACCGCGAAGGTGACCTCCCGCAGGCCGCCGGCGTCGGCGGGGTTGGCCGAGAGGGTCTCCACCCGGAAGCGCCGGGACTCGGCGTAGCGCGAGTAGACCTCGAGGAGGTCCCGCGCGAACAGCGCCGCCTCCTCCCCGCCCGCGGCCGCCCGGATCTCCACGATGACGTCGCGCTCGTCGTTGGGGTCGGGCTCGACCATCGCCTCGCGGATGCGCGGCTCCAGGTCGTCCATCTCGTCCAGCGCCTCGCGCTGGATGGCGCGCAGGTCGTCGTCGTCGTCCTCGCGCAGCAGCTCGGCCGCCTCCCGGGCGCGCCCCTCCGCGTCACGCCAGCGCGCGACGAGGGCGAAGGCCTCCCCGAGCGCCGACCAGCGCCGGTTGACCTCCGCGTAGCGGGCGCGGTCGGCGGGCAGGCCGGGGTCGGCGAGCGCGGACGCGAGCTCCTCCCGCGACCGCTCGATCTGCTCCACCAGGCGGGCGGTGACCGAGGACGTGCTCACCCCGCGAGCATGGCATGCCGGGGGCGGGAGCACCCGCGCGGGGTGCGCCCGCCCGACGGGCGATGCGTCAGCGGGCCGCCCGCTGGCGACGCGCCAGCTTGCGCTGGAACCGCTCCACGCGGCCGCCGGTGTCCACCAGCTTCTGCTTGCCCGTGTAGAAGGGGTGGCACATGTTGCACACCTCGACCTTGATCTCCGGGCGCACCGAGCGGGTCTCGAACTGGTTGCCGCAGGAGCACGTGACCCGGGAGACGACGTAGTCCGGGTGGATGTCGGTCTTCATGAGTCCTCCTCCTGCATGACGAAGGCCGGGTTCTCCCGGCCACCTGATCAGGATACCCCAGGGGGCAAGGGCGTCAGCGGCCCACGAACCGCGGCGCGCGCTTCTCGAAGAACGCCGCCATGCCCTCCCGCTGGTCCTGGGTGGTGAAGGCCAGCGCGAAAGCGTCCAGCTCGCGGGCGAGGTGCCCGCGCAGGTCGCCGTCGAGGGCGAGGTTGACGACCTCCTTGGCCGCCGCCACCGCCCACGGGGGCTTCTGGGCGATCACCTCCGCCAGGGCCACGGCCTCGTCGAGCAGCCGCTCGTGGGGGTGCACGTGGTTGACCAGGCCCTTGGCGAGCGCCTCGTCGGCGTCGGCCATGCGGCCCGTGAAGATCAGCTCCTTGGCGAAGCCGGGCGTCGTCGCGCGGGCGGGGCGGCAGGCAAGGCGTCGTCACGGAGGGGACATGCCCGTCGAGCTGGAGCGCCGCGCAGGCGTCGCCGTGGTGCGCCTCAACCGGCCCGAGGTCATGAACGCGCTGTCGGTCGCGATGCTCGACGAGCTGCACGACGTGCTGGACGCCGTGGAGCGCGACCCGGAGCTGCGCGCGGTGGTGGTCACGGGCGCCGGCGACCGCGCCTTCTGCGCCGGGGCCGACATCAGCGACATGCGCGAGGCCACCGCCCTCGAGGCGCGCGCCTACGCGCAGCGCGGCCACGCCCTGACGTCCCGCATCGAGTCGTTCCCGCGGCCGGTCATCGCCGCGGTCAACGGCTACGCACTGGGCGGCGGGTGCGAGTTCGCGCTCGCCTGCGACCTGCGACTCGCCAGCGACCGCGCCCGGTTCGGGCTGCCGGAGGTCAACCTCGGCATCCTGCCGGGCTGGGGCGGCACGCAGCGGCTGGCCCGCGCGACCGGCCCCGGCTTCGCCAAGGAGCTGATCTTCACCGGGCGCATGACCGACGCCGCCGA
>DATMJR010000345.1:0-4260 GCA_035553775.1 Miltoncostaeaceae bacterium
ACTACGGCCTGACCCGTCTCGAGGCGGCGTTCTCGATGGGGTTCACGCGCGTGACCACCGAGATCGGCCTGCGAGGCGGCGGCCACGAGGGGCGGGGGGAGGACGTCTCCTACGAGGCCTCCGAGCACGACGCCCTGCACGCGGCCGGACCGGTGCTGCCCCTGGCCGGGCGCTGGACCGTGGCGTCGTTCTGCGCCCACCTCGCCACGCTCGACCAGTGGCCCGCACCCCCGGAGTGGGCTCCGAGCCGCCTCTACCGCAACTGGGCCTACGAGTCGGCGGCCCTCGACCTCGCCCTGCGCCAGGCGGGCACGGCCCTGCACGACGTCCTCGGCGTGACGCCGCGCCCCCTGCGCTTCGTCAACTCCCTCGGGGTCGGCGAGCCGCCGTCGGCGGAACCGGTGCGGGCGCGTCGCGCCCTCTACCCGGCGCTGCGCTTCAAGCTCGACGCGACGGCATCGTGGGACCCGGACCTCATCGCGGAGCTCGCGGGCACGGGCGCGGTCGACGTGATCGACTTCAAGGGGCACTACGGCCAGGAGGTGCCCGACGTCGATGCGCTCGCGGCGATGTACCGGACGGTCATCGACGCGTTCCCGGACGCGCTGCTGGAGGATCCGCACGACCTCCCCGAGATCACGGCGCTCGTGGCCCCGCACGTCGCGCGGGTCTCGTACGACGCCCCGGTGCACACGGCGGCCGACGTCGACGCCCTGCCGCTGCCGCCCCGCCTGGTCAACGTCAAGCCGTCGCGCACGGGGGGCCTGCGGTCGCTGTCGGAGGTGTACGGGCTCTGCGAGACCCGGGGCATCGGCATGTACGGCGGCGGGCAGGGCGAGCTGGGCGTGGGCCGCGGGCACATCCAGCTGCTGGCGGCGCTGGTGCACCCCGACACGCCGAACGACGTCGCGCCCTCGCCCTACAACCTGCCCGAACCGCCGCCCGGGTTGCCCGGCAGCCCGCTCGACCCGGCCCCGGACGCGATCGGCTTCCGCCGGCGCGCCTAGGACCTAGGGGCGGCGCGGCTACCGGCGCAGGGCCGGCGGCACGCGCAGGGCGAACATGCGCGGCCACCACTTGCCCGTCACCAGGACGCGGTCGCCGGCGCGGTCCCAGGCGATGCCGTTGAGCGCCTCGGCCGACGAGCCGGCGGGCAGCCGCCGCCGCAGGCCGGACATGTCGAGCGTCGCGCGGACGCGCCCGGTGCGCAGGTCGATCACCGCGATGCGGTCGGTGGGATACAGGTTCGCCCACACCAGCCCGTGCACCACCTCCAGCTCGTTGAGCCGGCCGACGGGCGCGCCCGCGTCCCGGACCGGGATGCGCGGCGCCACCTCGCGCAGGGTGCGCGCGTCGAGCACCCGCAGCGCGGAGCTGCCGTCGCTCATCAGCAGGCGCCGGCCCCACGTCGCGAGGCCCCAGCCCTCCCCGGCGTACCGGGCGCGGCCGCGGGGCCGGAAGGTGTCCCGGTCCCACACGAACATCGTCCCCTCGCGCCAGGTGAGCTGGATCAGGCGGGTGTCGGCGGCGGCGAGGCCCTCCGCGAAGTAGCGCGGGGGCAGGGCCCGGCGGCGCAGCACCCGCCCGGTGCGCGGCTGCACCTCGCGCAGGTCGGAGCGCCCGTAGAGCCCGGCGCTCTCGAACAGCCGCCCCCGCCACCAGACGAGGCCCTGGGTGTAGGCGCCCGGGTCGTGCGGGAGGACCGCCACGGGGGCGGGCCGCAGGACCGGCGCCCGGGTGGCCCCCTGCGCGCCCGGCGCGGCGGCGGTCGCGGCGGGGGCCGCGGTGCCGGCGGAGCCGGACGGCGAGGCCGACGAGCAGCCCGGGGCGAGGACGGCGACGGCCGCGGCGAGCGCCGCGGCCGTCGTGCGGAGGGGGAGCACGCCCGCAGAGTAATCCCGCGCGGGCCCGTCGCGGCTACCGGGCCGGTTCCGGCGCGGGCGCCGGCGCGATCTCGCCCTCGCTGAGCCCGAAGCGGGCGTGCAGGCGCGCCAGCGGACGCGGTGCCCACCAGTTCCAGCGGCCGAGCATCGCCATCAGCGACGGCACCAGGAGCGCGCGGATGATCGTCGCGTCCAGCAGCACCGCGAGCGAGGTGCCGACGCCCAGTTCCTTGATGATCACGATGCGGGAGGTCGCGAACGCCCCCATCGCGATCACGAACAGGACGGCGGCGGCGGTGACGATGCGCCCCGTGCGCTCCAGGCCCACGGCCACGGCCTCCTGGTCGTCCAGCCCGGAGTCGCGCGCCTCCTTGATGCGCGACAGCAGGAACACCCCGTAGTCGGTCGACAGGCCGAAGGCGAGCGCCGCGATCAGCAGTGGCTGCGTCGTGCTGACGCCGTCGAGGCTGGTGAAGCCGAGCAGCCCCTCCAGCCAGCCCTCCTGGAAGCCCAGGGTGAGGATGCCGAGGGTGGCGCCCAGGGTCAGCGCGTTCATGATGATCGCCTTCAGGGCGAGCACCACGGAGCCGGTGAGCAGGAACAGGATCACGATCGTGGAGAGCGCGATCAGCGCGGCGGCGAGCGGGAGGCGGCCGGCCAGGCTGCCCTTCTCGTCCACCAGGCTGGCGGTCACGCCGCCCGCGACGGCCGGGTACGGCGACTCGACGTCGCGGATGGCGCGCACGGCCTCCTGGGCCGGGCCCGAGAGGGGCGCGTCCTCCAGGTACGCGGCGACCTGCCAGGTGCCGGCCCGCAGAGGCTCCGGGGCGCCGACGCCGGCGACACCCGGTACGGCCGCGATCCGGTCGGCGTAGGCCCGCAGCGCCGCGGCGCTCTCGGGTCCCGCCGGCGCGGAGACCGCGATCTCCACCGGGTCGCTGCGGTCCTGCGGGAACTCGGCGGTGAGGGCGTCGTGCACCTCCCGCGCCGAGGACGAGGTGGGCAGCACGCCGGCGTCGATCGTGGTGAAGCGGATTCCGGCGGCCGGCAGGGCGAGCAGGATCATCACGACCGCGGCGAGCGCCGCGATGCGGCCGGGCCGGGCCATCACGAAGCGCGAGAGCCGGTACCAGCCGCCCCGCGCCACGGGACCCGCCGGGGCGCGGCGCCAGCGGGCCGGGGCACCCGCGTCGATCCGGGGCCCGAGCAGCATCAGCACGGCCGGCAGCAGCGTCAGCGCGAGGGCGGCCGCGATCAGGCCGACCATCACGCCGCCCATGCCCATCGAGGCCAGGAAGTCCTGCGGGAAGACCATGAGGCCCGCCATGGCGGCGGCGACGGTGAGCGCGCTGAAGAAGACGCTGCGGCCGGCGGTGGCGAGCGTGCGCCCGACCGCCGCGCGGGGGTCGCCGAGCGCCGCCATCTCCTCCCGGAAGCGAGACACGATCAGCAGCGCGTAGTCGATCGCCAGGCCGAGGCCGAGGCCGATCACCAGGTTGCTGGCGTAGATGGAGACGTCGAAGACCTGGTTGGCGGCCGCGAGCCCGAGGAACGCCAGCAGGATCGTGAGCATCCCGACCAGGGTCGGCATGAGCGCCGCGACCACCCCCCGGAAGACCCACAGCGACACCAGGAACAGGATCGGGAAGGCGATCAGCTCGGCCCGCTTGATGTCCTCGCCGATGATCTCGGCCACGTCGCGATCGGCGACGACGGCGCCGCCGAGCGTGACGTCGTCCTGGCCGGCGAACGCCGCCTCCAGGGCCTCGGCGGCCGCGTCGGAGTCGGCGTCGGCGGCGAGCAGGCCGATCACGTACGCCGCGTCGCCGTCACGGGCGATCTGCGGGGACCCGGGTCCGGCCGGGCCCACCGCGGACGCGACGCCCTCCACCCCGCGCAGCGTGGACACCACCTCGGCCACGCGGGCGGCGCCGGCGCCGGAGGCGGCGGGGCCGTCGGTGCGCACGAGCACGATGGCGCTGAGCGCGGGATCGGCGCCGGAGGCGCGGACGATCTGCTGCTCGGCGCGGTAGGCCTCGGTGCCGGGGTCGTCGAAGCCGTCCGACGACAGGCTGCCCAGCTGGCCGGCGCCGAAGGGCACCGTCACCAGGGCGAAGAGGACGATGAGCGCGACCACGAGCTTGGGCCGGCCGGTCGCGAGCCGCGCGAGGCGGGAGAACATGTCGTGCCACCTCCAGGGGGACGGGGGTCGAGCGGACGATGCGAGTCTCCCGGGCCCGCGGGCGGCCGCCGATGCGGCCCCCTCCCGTCCGCGGGTGGGGTAAACCGCACCCTCCGGCGCCCGCCCGGGTCCCCGGCGACGATCCCGGCCGTCCGCGGACTCATGGCCGGGCGCCGCCGTGCGGGCCGCCTCCCG
>DATMJR010000346.1:0-5099 GCA_035553775.1 Miltoncostaeaceae bacterium
TCCCCGCCCGGCGTTGCAGCGCGAGGGGGTCGCGCAGCGGGACGGTGAGGTCGACCCGGATGCGCACGGCACCCCCCACGCGCTCGCGAGGGGGGTGCCGTGCGCATCCGGGTCGACCTCACCGTCCCGCTGCGCGACCCCCTCGCGCTGCAACGCCGGGCGGGGACGCGGTGGATCACCGTCACCGCCCTCCGCCGGCCGGGCACACGCAACCTGCTGCGGTTCCGCCCGCGCCCGGCCGGCCTCGTGCGCTACCGCCTCCGCTGGAACGACGCGGGGCGGATCCGCACCCGCGCCTTCTCCATGCGGGTCACGCCGGCACCCCGTCCGGCGGCCGCCTCGCCCGCGCGGCGGCCCACCGTCGGCGCGGGCGCGGTGCGTTAGCGTCCCCGGGGTGGCGACGGGAGGCGACACGGGCGGCGAGGTGGTGGCGGCCATCGACGTGGGCACCAACACGACGCGCCTGCTCGTCGCCCAGCACCGGGACGGACGGGCCGTCCCGCTGGCGCGGGGCGCCGCGATGACCGCGCTGGGAGAGGGGCTCTCCCGCACGGGGCGCATCGGCGAGGCGGCCATGACGGCCGCCGAGGAGACCGTGGGGGCCATGGCGGCCGAAGCCCGCGCCCTCGGCGCCTCGCGACTGGTCATCGCCTGCACGGCGGTGGCGCGGGACGCGGCCAACGCGGCGGAGCTGCTGCGGCGTCTGCAGGGCGCGTCCGGCGTGCCCCCCCGCGTGCTGTCGGGCGAGGAGGAGGCGCGCATCGCCTTCCGCGGGGTCCTGGCGGCCGACGCGCCCGATCCGCTGCTCGCCGCGGATCTGGGCGGCGGGAGCCTGGAGCTGATGGGCGGGCGCGGTGGCCGGCTCGACTGGGCCACCTCACTCCCGCTGGGCGTGCGGCTGCTCACCGAGCGCTACGCGCCCGGCGACCCGCCGGCGGTGGACCTGGTCGGGCCGATCTCCGCCTACGCCCGCTCCCTGGTGGCGCCGGTGGCCGACGGCCACCACGCGGCCGGTGCGATCGTGTCCGGGGGGTCCGCCCAGGCGCTCGCGACGCTGGCGGGGACCGCGGAGCTCGATCAGACGGCGCTGGTGCGGGCCGTGGACCGGCTCGCCGCGGCCCGCTCCGATGACCTGGCGGCCGAGACGGGCCTCACCGCGGCGCGGGTGCGCCTGTGCCTCGCCGGCGCGGCGGTGCTGGAGTCGGTCCGGCGGGCGTTCGGGCTGGACGCCCTCCGCGTCACCGAGGCGGGCCTGCGCGAGGGGCTGGTTGCCGAGCTGCTGGCATCACGGGAGCCGGCGTAGTGGCGCGGGCCTGGGACGTCCCGGGCCTGGTGCCCGACGCGCGCTTCCGCGACGCCGCCGGGCGCGTGATCCTGACCCGCTGGCGGGAGATGATGAGTTACCGCGAGGGCACCCTGCGCGGCGAGGACATCGAGTACCTGCACGCGATGCGCGTCTCGTCGCGGCGGCTCCGCGCGGCCATGGACGCCTTCGCCGACGTCTTCCCCCCGAAGTCGTTCCGGCGGCACCTGAAGGTCGTCAAGTCGGTCACCGACACCCTCGGCGGGGCGCGTGACCTCGACGTGGCCGTCGACCATCTGAGCGGGCTGCTGCCCGGGCTCGACGATGAGGACCGCCCCGGCGTGGAGGGGCTCGTCGCGCGCTACCGGGTGCGGCGCCGCGGCGAGGACGCCCACATCCAGGCGCTTTTCGAGAGGCTCGACGAGGAGGACTACGCCCGGCGCTTCGAGCGGTGGGTGTGCCGGCACACCGGCGTCGACGCCCGCGGCCTCGATCCGCGTCCGCCGGGAGGCGGTTCCTAGTGGCCAAGCCGCGCCCGGTGGCCGGGGTGCGACCGCACAAGCGCGTGCGTCCCAACGCGCGCCGCATCCTCGCGGTGCGCATCGACGAGGTGTGGGCGTACGGAGACGACGTCCGCGATCCCGGGCGCGTGACGGAGCTGCACGACATGCGCATCGCGTTCAAGCGGCTGCGCTACCTGCTAGAGATCTTCGACGTGGCGTTCGCCGCCGACCTGGAGCCGTTCATCGACGAGGTCAAGGACCTGCAGGACGTCCTGGGCGACGTGCACGACTGCGACGTGCAGGTGCCGCTGCTGGAGGAGCACCTGGCGATGCTGGAGGTGCACGGCGGCGTGACCGACGCCGGCGGTGGCGGCGACGAGCGCCCGGGCATCCGCACCCTCATCGCGCGTCGCCGGGCCCAGCGGGAGCAGACCTACGCGGCCTTCCTGACCGAGTGGGACCGGCTGCAGCGGGAGGGCTTCCGCGGCCGGCTCGAGGCTGCACTGGGGATCGCCCCCGGGGCGTGACGGGGCAGGCCCCGGCCCCGCCCGGTGCGCGCGTTGCGCTCATCGGCGACGTGCACGGCAACGCCGCGGCGCTGGGCGCGGTGCTGGCGGCGGTGCGGGCGGCCGGCATCAGTGACGGCGTCGTGACCGGGGACATCGCCATGCGCGGTCCCGAGCCTGCCGAGGCCGTCGCGCGCGTGCGCGCCCTCGGCTGGCCCGTGGTGTGCGGCAACACCGATGTCAAGGTGGGCGCCGGCCGCCCCCGTCCCACCGGCCATCCCGCGTCCGACCGCACCGGCTCGCGCTCCTGGACCATCCGGCGGCTGTCCGACGACGATCGCGAGTGGCTGGCCGGGCTTCCCCCCCGCCATGAGACCCACGTCGCCGGGTATCGGGTGCTGGTCACCCACGGCCAGCCCGGCGACCTGCCGGTGGTGGTCGACACCGGCACCCCCGACGCCGAGCTGGCCCGCCTCGGCGACGCCCTCGGCGTCGACGTGCTCGTGGTGGGGCACACGCACCGGCCCATGGTCCGCCGCGCGGGGCGCCTGCTGGTGGTGAACCCCGGGGCGGTCGGTGAGGGCGCGGACGACGACCGGCGCCCGTCCTGGGCGTGGCTGGAGGTGACTCCGGAGGGCGGGCTGCAGGCGCACCTCGCCCGCGTCGCCGAACCGCTGGCGCCGCCGCGGGCCCCCTGAGGGGCGGCCCGGCCGCCTCCCCGTCCGGGCCGATGTGCGGCGGCGTGCGCGTCCCCGGCGACGTGTTCCCGGCGATCCGCGCACGACCGTCACCGGGCACGCGGAGGTGTGAGGTGTGGCCCGCCGCCCCGGATCATCCGCATGGCGTGAGTGCCGCGCACGCCCGGGCGGGGCGGGTGACCATGCGGGCGGCGCGGAACGGCCGCGACCCGGCGCAGGCGTGCCGACCCTGGGTTCCGGCACGGCCGCCGGGAGCCGACACCGCCTCGCTCGGCCCTCCTCCCACGGCGCGTCCGTCACCGGCGTCCGGTCGGCGCCCGGGGTACAGCGCCCGCCCACCGGCTGAGGACACGGGCACCCTCGTCACCGGCGTCCGGGACCGGGCCTGAGGGCGCGGCGCCTGCGTCGGCCGAGGGCACGGGCGACCCTCGGCACCGGCGTCCGTCTTCGCGTCCGGGGCACGCCCGCAGCCCGTCCGGTCCGGACACGGGGTCCCCCGTCACCGGCGTTCCGGTCGGCACCCGGGGTGCGGCCCCGCCCATGGGCTCACGCCACGGGCGACCCTCCGTCACCCGGGTCCCGGTCGGCGCCCGGGGCACGGGCCCAGCCCACCACCTGCGCGCCCGCCCCGGCCAGGCGCGCCGCCAGGGCGACGGGCGCCAGCAGCGCGGTGGACGCGAGCGCCGCCGCGCGGCGCGCCGGCGTCGCGGGATGCACCTGCGGGTCCAGGGCGGGCGCCAGCGAGAAGGCCAGCGACGCCGGGTACTCCCACCCGCCGGTGGCCGCCACCCGGACGCCGGTGAAGCCCGCCTGCCGCATCAGATCTGCGAGCACCGAGGGCGGTAGGTGCCAGCGGTGCCGCGCCGGCTCCCACCCGTGCCACCGCCCGCCGAACAGGCGCGCCTCGGCGCCGACGGGGTTGGGCACGGCCACCAGCAGCGGGGCGCCCGGGCGCAGCGCCGTCGCGAGCGCCCGCAGCGCCGCGCGGGGGTCGTCGACGTGCTCCAGCACGTGCCACAGCAGGGCGCCGTCGGCCTCGCCCCGGCCGATTGCCCCGGGCACGCCCCCCTCGCGCACCACGACGCCCGCCGGCGCCGCCGCCCGCAGCCGCGCGGCCTCCTCGCCGTCGGGTTCGATCGCGATCACGCGGTGGCCGGCGGCGGCCAGCACCCGCGTCCGCAGCCCCGATCCCGCGCCCACGTCCAGCACGGTGGCGTGCGCCGGCAGCGCCGCGAGCAGACGCCGCACCTGGCGCCGGGCGACGCGACGCGCGAGGACCCCGCCTGCGCCGCGGCCGTCCCGTGCCGGCGCCGCCCCCGGGGCGCGCCGCGCGGCGGCCGTCGCGCCACCCTGACCGGAGGGCCCCCGCGGTGCCGGCGCGTCCGTCGTCCGGCCCACGCCGCACGTCCGGCACCGCCCGATCCACCGCGGCCCGCCGCCGGTGCGGTCCCGCGCGCGTACCCAGGGGGCCGTCGCGCCCCCGCACAGGGCGCAGGGGCGGCCCGCCGCGCCTGTGGCGGTCGGCGGGCTCATCGTCGCCATCGCGGACCGGGGTGGAGGCGTCACCGTCGCGGCCCCGCCTCCGCACCGGCGGCGCACGGCCGGCCCCGAGCCCGCCGCGCCGGCCGCCGCGCGCGCCGGCCCTTCCCGGGCGGTCCCGGGACCCCCGCCGCCACGGGATCGGGGGCGCCCCGCGGCCCGCCCCTGCGGACGGGTCTCGCCCGTCCCCGGCGACCGACGCCGCGGCAGGCCGCGGGGCGAACCCGCCCGTCCCGGGTAGGACCGCCGCCGGGCGGCGCGAGGGCCGCACCCGGCGACGACCACGACGCCCGCTCGCCCTCCGCGATCACCGCTCCAGGCGCACCAGGAGCATCGCCTCGGTCGCGCCCGCGCCCGCGAGGCGGCCCGCCCGCTCCTGGCCCGCCCGCAGCAGGCCCTGCTCGGCCCGCCGCGCCCGCGCCCGCACGTCGGCGTCACCGGGTGCGGTCAGCGCCGCCGCGATCGCGCGGGCCTCGGCACGCGTGGCCCCGCCGCGGAGCGCCGCATCGCCCCCCTCCAGGCTCCGCCACCTCTCCGTGAGCGCCGGGAC
>DATMJR010000347.1:0-16949 GCA_035553775.1 Miltoncostaeaceae bacterium
CCCCGCCGGCGCGTCAGGAGACCCGATGCCCTCCATCCGTCCGGCCCGGGGCCGCGGTGCCCGCCGCCTCGCCGCCGTCGCGGCGACGGCGCTGCTCGCCGCGCCCGCCGTCGCCGCCGCGCAGGACACCACGCCGTTCCCCCGCACGCTGGCGCTCTACCTGGTGCAGCAGAACCTGCCCGGTGGCGGCAGCTGCGCGACCGGGGCCCGTGACGTGCCCTTCGACGGCTCCACCCTGGGCCGCTACGACATGGTCGTCATCGACATGGAGTGGTCCAACCCCGAGCGCCGGGCCTGCTACCGGCCGAAGGACGGCTCGGCCGACGTGTTCGCGTCCATCCGCGCGGCGGCGGGGAACCGGCCCGTGAAGATCGTGCCCTACGTGAACCCGGTGGACCGGCCCATCCAGTCGGGCGACAGGGGCTACTACGCCTACCGCTACGACCTGTGGGGCTGCGCCAACGCCCTGAGCTTCGGCGACTGCCAGTTCCCCGGCAACTGGTACGCCCGCACCAAGCGCGGCAAGTACTACCAGAACTGGTCCGGCACCCGGATGACCAACCTCACGAACGCCCCGCAGGCCGGCACGATGCCGGCGGGCACGGCGAAGGGCACGTACGCCAACTTCCCCGACTACTTCGGGGCGTGGGTCCGGGCCCGCTGGACCTCCGGCTGGTCCGGCACCTGGGACGCCGTCTACCTGGACGTGTGGGGCGACCGCATCTGGAGCAACACCTCGCCCTGGGATCCGCACTGGCCGGCGGGCAAGGACCTCGCGACGAGCGAGATCTACAAGGAGGACGGCCTGTGGCAGCGCGGCATCGCCACCGGTAACGACGGCATCAACCAGGCCCCCCCGGGGGTCCTCGTCGGCAACAACACCCAGAGCCGCGTCACTGCGCCGGGGCTCTCGGGTCGCGTCTGGGAGTCGTTCGCGGACCCCGACCTCGGTCGCCAGTTCACGTGGGACGTCCCCCCGTACGTCGACGCCGGGGGCCCGAACCCCCTCGGCTACGCGACCTCGTCGCTCCGCGGCCCGACGCGGTACACCGTCACCCAGCTGGCGGTGGACAAGAAGTTCTCGGACCCCGGCAGCCTGACCACCACGGACTACCGCCGCGCGCGCCACGACCTGACCGCCGCCCTGCTCGGCAACGGCTACTGGGGTCCGGCGTCGTACGACTACGGCGGCCTGCCCTGGTTCGACGAGATGGACGGCGGCTGCGCCACGTCCACCCCCGTCGCCGGCTGCGCCCGCCTCGGGAACGGCTACCTGGGCCAGCCGGTCGACCCGTCCCCGTCGTGGGCGGAGGTGAGCGCGGCATACGTGCCCGCGCCCATCGGCACCCCCACGGACAGCCCCGTGGGCACGAAGACCTACACCGGTCAGGGGATGCTCCCCGGGGGCGCGTACCGCCGCGACTTCGCGAACGGCATCGCGATCGTCAACCCGACCTCGGGGGCCGTGACGGTGACGCCCGGCAACGCCTACCGGCGGCTGGCGGGAACGCAGCAGCCCCAGATCAACAGCGGCGCCGCCGTCCCCGCGGGGTCGACGGTGACGATCCCGGCCCGGGACGGGATCATCCTGCTCAACGGCTGACCGGCACACCCCCGGGTGCCCCGTGCGGGGCGCCCGGGGCCCGGCGGCACTACACTCGGCCGTCGTGCCGCTGGTCGTGTCCACCCGTCTCGCCGCGATCCCGCATTACGAGCCGGGGCTGACCACCGCCGAGGTGCTCGCCCGCTACGGGCTGGAGGCGGCCGTGAAGCTGGCCTCCAACGAGAGCCCGTACCCGCCGCTCCCCGGCGTCGCCGAGGTGGTCCGCGACGGCGTCGCGGGCCTCAACCGGTACCCCGACGGCGCCGGCCGGGCGCTGCGCGCGGCGCTGGCGGACCTGCACGGGGTCGATCCCGGGCAGATCGTGCTCGGCAACGGCTCGTGCGAGCTGATCCTGCTCGCGGGCGAGGCGCTGCTCGATCCGGGGACGTGCGTCGTGCACGCGGACCCCTCGTTCGCCCTGTACCCCCATCTGGCCGCGGCCACGGGCGCGCGCGCCGTGCCGGTCCCGCTCGACGACGCCGGCCGCAACGACCTGGACGCCATGGCCGCCGCGGTCGACGAGACCACGCGCCTGGTGATCGTGTGCTCGCCCAACAACCCCACGGGCGGCCACGTGGGCGCCGACGCGCTGGAGCGGTTCCTGGACGCCGTGCCCGAGGACGTGGCGGTGCTGGTGGACGAGGCCTACCACGACTTCGTCACCTCCCCCGACCGGGGCCGGGCGATGTCGATGGCGCGCGAGCGCCCCAACCTGCTGGTGCTGCGCACGTTCAGCAAGGCGTTCGGCCTCTGCGGCCTGCGCGTCGGCTACGGCGTGGGCGCGCGGGACTGGATCGACGCGCTCGACCGGGTCCGGCAGCCCTTCAACGTGAACGCGCTCGCCCAGGCGGCCGCGCGCGCGAGCCTGGACGGGCTGGGCGAGCTCGACCGGCGGGTGCGGACCCTCGTGGCGGAGCGCACGCGCATCGAGGAATCACTACGGATGTGGGGCGTCCCCTTTACCCCCAGCCAGGCCAACTTTATCCTCGTCGAGCCGGGGGAGGCGCGGGCACGCGGCGACGCGGGCGTGCACGAGCAGTTGCTGCGGCGCGGGGTCATCGTGCGCGATGGACGTGCGCTCGGCGTCCCCGGTGCGCTGCGGGTCTCCATCGGTACCCCCAGCGAGAACGATGCGTTCCTCGATGCCCTCGCCGGCGTGCTCGGCGATTCGGGGACGACCGGAACACGACACCCGCTCAGGGCGGGCGAGAGGGAGGGGCGGACCCGGCCATGATGATCGTGATGAAGGAGGGCGCGACCGAGGCGCAGATCGCGCAGGTCGTCGAGCGCGTCGACCGCGCGGGCGCCCGCGCCCACGTCAGCCGCGGGGAGTTCGTCACGGTCATCGGCGCCATCGGTGACGACCGCGAGCTCGTCGCCCAGCTCAACCTGGACGGCGAGCCCGGCGTGGAGCGCGTGGTCCCGATCCTGAAGCCGTACAAGCTGGTCTCGCGCGACTTCCGGGGTCCGGACGCGGCCATCGAGATCGCGGGGCGGCGGGTCGGCGGCGACAGCTTCTGCCTCATCGCCGGCCCCTGCACGGTGGAGTCGCGCGAGCAGACGCTGGGCACCGCGGACACCGTCAAGGCGGTGGGCGCGTCCATGCTGCGCGGCGGCGCCTACAAGCCCCGCAGCTCGCCGTACACCTTCCAGGGGCTCGGCAAGGCGGCGCTCGAGATCCTCGCCGAGGCCCGCGAGCGCACCGGCCTGCCGGTGGTCACCGAGGTCATGGACGTCCGGCAGCTCGAGGACGTGGTGGAGGTGGCCGACGTCATCCAGGTCGGCGCCCGCAACATGCAGAACTTCGACCTCCTCAAGGAGATCGGGCGCACGGGCACGGCGGTGCTGCTGAAGCGCGGCCTGGCGGCGACCATCGAGGAGTGGCTGCTGTCGGCGGAGTACATCGCCCGCGAGGGCAACGACCGCATCATGCTCTGCGAGCGCGGCATCCGCACCTTCGAGACCGCCTACCGCTCCACGCTCGACATCTCGGCGGTGCCGGTCGTCAAGCAGCTCTCGGGGCTGCCGGTCATCGTCGACCCGTCGCACGCCGCGGGCAAGCGCGACCTCATCCTGCCCATGGCGCGCGCCGCCGTGGTGGCGGGCGCGGACGGGCTCATCGTCGAGGTGCACCCGTCGCCCGAGACGGCCCTGTGCGACGGCCCGCAGGCGCTGCACTCCGACACCTTCGCCGGGTGGGTCGCCGACGTGCGCCGCTGCGTGGACCTGATGGGCAAGGTCGTGGCGGGCGGGGCGCCCGTCGCGGTCGGGGCCTGAGGCCCCGCCCCCGATCCACGCCGAGGTGCAGCGGGAGGTCCCGGGCCCGGTCGCGGTGATCGGGCTCGGGCTGATGGGCGGCTCGCTCGGGCTCGCCCTCGGCCGGCTCGGCGGCGTCGAGGTGCGCGGCTGGGACCCCGACCCGGCGGCCCGCGCGCAGGCGCAGGAGATGGGCGTGGTCGGGCACGCCACCGCCTCCCCGTCCGACGCGGCCGAGGGCGCCCGGGCGGTGTTCGTCGCGGCGCCCGTCGCGCACATCGCCGAGGCGGCGCGGGCGGTCCTGGCGGCGGCGCCCGAGGACTGCGTCATCTCCGACCTGGGCTCGGCCAAGGCCAGCATCGTCGACGCCCTGCGGCCGCAGGAGCGCGAGCGGTTCATCGGCGGCCACCCGGTGTGCGGCGGCGAGCGGTCGGGGCTCGCGGCGGCGCGCGAGGACCTGTACCGCGGGGCGACCTGGTTCCTCACGCCCACCGCCGAGGCGCGGGCGCCCCTGTTCCAGCGGCTGCACGGCCTGGTCGCCGCCCTGGGCGCCCGGCCGGTCGCGATCGAGGCGGCCGTGCACGACCGCCTGATGGCCCTGGTGAGCCACCTGCCGCACGTGCTCGCCGCGACGCTCATCCACCAGGCGGCCGCCACCACCCCGGGTGGCCGTGAGGCGCTGCGCTCGGCCGGGCCGTCGTTCCACGACCTCACCCGCGTCGCGGGGGCGAACCCGCCCCTGTGGGCCGACATCCTGATCGCCAACGCGGCCGCCGTGGGCGACGCGATGCGTGACCACCGCCGGCGCCTGGAGCGGGTCGAGGAGGCGATCGCGGCGGGCGACCGCGAGTGGCTGGTCGACTACGTGGCGGACGCCGCTCGCGGCCGGGAGCGCCTGCGGGCCGGCGACGGCGCCGCCCCTCCGGGACGCCCGTGGACGATCGCCGTCGGGATCCCGAACCGGCCCGGGGTGATCTCGGACATCGCGACCGCGCTCGGGCACGCCCACATCAACATCGAGGACCTCTCGCTGGTCCCCGGCCCGCCGGACGGCATGGGGGAGCTGGTGATCGCCGTCGACGGCCGCGAGACCGCCGCGGCGGCCGCCCGGCTGGTGGCGCAGCGCGGCTACCGCGCCCGCGCGCTGCCCGCCTGAGCGGGGGCGCCGCCCTACACCCCGCGGCGCGCCAGGAAGCCGAGCACCGCCTGCGACAGGCTGCCGCCCCGCCAGGCGAGCGGGCTCTCGCCGGGGTCCTCGACCACCATCTCCGCGTCGGCGATCCGTCCCGCCCAGGTCTCGGCGACGGCCAGCGGGTGCTCCGGGTCCATCTCGTCGCGGCTGGCCACCACCAGCGTCGGCGCCGCGACGCCCGCGAGGGCCGCGACGCCCGCGAAGGCCGCCGAGCGCGGTGTGCGGGCGAGCGCGTCGGCCACCGCGCCGGGGTGACGGTGGCGCCCCAGGCGCTGCCGGATCACCGTGGTGACCGCCGCGACCTGGCGCTCCGGCACCCGCGGCGTCCCGTAGGCGCCCATGAACCCCTCGACGCCCCCGGAGCGCAGTCCCTCGGAGAGGCGGTCCCAGCGCTCCAGGTCGGCGCTCGGGCGTCCCAGGTGCGCCGGCGTGATCGCCACCAGGGCGGCCACCCGCCCGGGCGCGGCCAGGGCGACGGCCGCCGCGGTCGCCGCGCCCATCGACTGGCCCACGAGCACGGCGCGCTCCGCCCCGGCCGCGTCGAGGACCGCCAGCGCGTCCTCCGCCAGCGCCGCGTAGCCGTAGTCGCCGTCCGCGGGCGGGCCGGACTCCCCGTGGCCGCGGCTGTCGTAGGCGATCACCCGCCGGCCGGCGCGCTCCAGCGCCCGCGAGCCGTGCACCACGTAGCGGCGCGTGGCGGTGAGCCCGTGGAGCAGCAGCAGGGGGGCCGCGCCCGGCGCGCCCTCCCCGGCCGTCTCGCCGGCGAGGGCGACTCCGGGGCGCGCGACGTGGAGCGGGGTGGCGGCCACGCGCGGACCCTAGCGGTGCCCCCCGGTTCGGCGCGCCGGCCGCGCACTCGGCCATCATGGCCGGGTGGACCGACCGGAGGACATCCTCGGCCATCCCGTGGCCGCGCTGCTGCCGCCCGACGCCGCCGGGCGCGCCGTGGCGGCGTCGGTGGGCGGGGAGGGCCACCAGTCCCGCATCGCCTGGCTCGTGCCCGCCCGCGGGGAGGTGGTGGCCCGGGTCGCCTGCCCGCCGGCGGTGCCGAGCCGATGGCGTCCCGTCGTGGCCACCGAGGTGGCCCTGGAGCGGCCGGACGACGCCCCGGACCGCGTCCTGGTGGCCCGGGTCGCGCCCGGGGTCGCGGCCGTGCGCCCGCTGCTCGCGCGCGAGGAGCCGGACGAGGACGTCCCCGCCGGTGCCGCGGGCGTGGTGCTGCTGCGCCTGCCCCCGGAGGTCCCGCTGGACGGCGTCGACGCACTGGACGCGCACGGGGAGCCGGTGGCGCGGCTCACCGCGACGGGCATCGCGACGCTGCGCACCGACGGCGCCACGGTGGGTGGGCGGCTGGGCGCGGGGCACGGCATGGGGGCGGGCATCGGGCACGGCCACTGGGTGGACGGCCTGGAGGCCGCGGCGTTCGAGGCCGGCTATGCGCCGGCGGTGCCCGGGTGGCTGCCCCCGGGGCTGGTGCCGGGCCGCCCGCGGATCGAGCCCGAGCTGTCGTATCCGGCGGCGCCACCGGCGGTGATCCTGGTGTGGGCCGATGCGTCAGGAGGGCGGGTGCTGCTGCGGCAGGCGCCGGCGCCGCTCGCGTCGCCCGACCCCGGCGGGCGACTGGCCACGGAGGTCGACGTGTCCGGCGTGCCCGGCGTGCTGCGGGGGCGCGGCCTGGTGACGCTGGTGTGGGAGCGCGCCGAACGCGCCTTCGGCCTGCAGGTGCGCGGGCTGGAGGACGCCGTCGCGGTCGCGCTGCGCGTGGCCCGGTCGGTCCCGTGAGCGTTCGCCGGGCGGTGGCGCCGGTGCCCTACCGGCTGGTGCGGTCCGCGCGGGCCCGCGGTGTGCGCATCCGCGTGCAGGCCGGCCGGGTGACGGTCTCGGCGCCCCCGCGCACGCCCGTGCGTCGCATCGAGGCCCTGCTGCACGAGCGGCGCGACTGGCTCGCCGACGCGCTGGCGCGCGCCCCCGCGCCGCCCCCGCTCCTGACCGGCGCGAGCGTCCCCCTGCTCGGGGGCCGTCTGGTGATCGACGCGGCCGCGGGGCTGCGCCCCGGCGAGGACCCGGCCGTCGCCGCGGAGCGCATCCTGCGCGCCCGCGCCCGGCTCCACCTGAGCGGGCTCGTGCAGACGTGGGCGCCGCGCCTGGGCGTCGAGCCCCGCCGGGTCGTGGTGCGCGGCCAGCGGGCGCGGTGGGGCAGTGCGTCCGGTCGCGGCGAGATCAGCCTCAACTGGCGCCTGATGATGGCGCCGCCCGAGGTGGGGGAGTACGTCGTGGTGCACGAGCTCGCGCACCTGGTGCACATGGACCACGGCCCGCGGTTCTGGGCGCTGGTCCGCCGGCACCTCCCGGGGATGGACGAACCCCGGGAGTGGCTGCGCCGGCACGGCGGCCCGCTGCTGGACGGGCCGGCCGCCGCGGCCGCCGCCGCGGCGGCGGATCCGGGGGGATCGGGTCCCCGACCCGGGGGGTAGTCTCCCCGGGATGGTCGCCCTCTCGGTCTCCCCGGTCCCGGCGCTCGCGGGCACCCTCCGCGTGCCCGCCGACAAGTCGATCACCCACCGGGCGCTGCTGCTGGCGGCGCTGTCGGACCGGACGGTCCGCATCGGCAACCCGCTCGACTCCGCCGACACGGGGGCCACGCTGAACGCGGTCGAGGCCTGCGGCGCGGAGGCCGAGGGTCACCTCGGCGGCGTCGTCACGATCAGCGGCCGCGGCGTCCGGGGGCTGCGGCCGAGCCCGGCGATCGACTGCGCCAACGCGGGCACGCTCATGCGCCTGCTCACGGGCGTCCTGGTGGGCCAGCGGGGCGAGCACGTGATCCTGGACGGCGACGACTCGCTGCGGGCGCGGCCGATGGCCCGGGTGGCGCGACCGCTGCGGCGCATGGGCGCGACGGTGTTCACGGCGCCCGGCGGCACACCGCCGGTGGTGGTGTCCGGCGGCGTGCCCCTGAGGGCGATGCGGCACGAACTCGAGGTGGCCAGCGCGCAGGTCAAGAGCGCGATCCTGCTCGCCGGGATGTTCGCCGAGGGCGAGACCTGGGTCCTGGAGCCCGCGCCGTCACGCGACCACACCGAGCGGATGCTCGCCGCGGCGGGCGCCGAGGTGCTGCGCGACGGCGGGGCGGTGGGGGTGCGCGGACCGGTGGCGTCGCTGTCGCTGCCCGACGTCGAGGTGCCCGGGGACTTCTCGTCGGCCGCGTTCCACCTGGTCGCCGGGGCGCTGCGCGGCGACCCGGAGGTGCGGCTGGAGGGCGTCAACCTCAACCCGGGGCGCACCGGGCTGCTCGCGGTGATGCGGCGCATGGGGGCGGAGGTCGACGTGGAGGAGGGCCCCGACGTGGCCGGCGAGCCCTGCGGGACGCTGACCGTGCGGCGGGCCGGGGACCTCCGGGGCACGGACGTCGAGCCCCACGAGGTGCCCGCCATGATCGACGAGCTGCCGCTGGTGGGCCTGCTCGCCGCCTTCGCGCGCGGCGTCACCACCGTGCGCGGGGCGGCCGAACTGCGCGTCAAGGAGAGCGACCGCGTCGCCGCCGTCGTGGCCGCCCTGCGCGGCATGGGGGTGCGCGCCGAGGAGCGCGAGGACGGCTTCTCGGTCATGGGCGCCGGCCGGCTGCCGGGCGGCGCGATGGAGGCGGTCGGCGACCACCGGCTGGCGATGCTCGGGGCCGTGGCCGGGCTCGCGAGCACGGACGGGGTCACGGTGGGCAACTTCGACGCCTGCGCCGTGTCGTACCCGGGCTTCGCCGCCGACCTGCGGCGGCTGGGGGCGGCGTGATCATCGCCATCGACGGCCCCGCCGGCGCGGGCAAGAGCACGGTGGCGCGCACGCTCGCCCGCCGCCTCGGGGTGGGGTACCTCGACACCGGCGCGATGTACCGGGCGGTCACGTGGCTCGCCCTGCAGCGGGGGGTCGACCCGGGCGACGGCGATGCCCTCGCCGGGCTGGCCCGCACCCACCCGGTGGTGCTCGCGCCCGCCGAGGACGGCCTGCGGGTCGCCGTCGACGGGCGCGACGTGACCGAGGCGATCCGCGAGCAGGCCGTCACGGACGCCGTGTCGCAGGTGTCCGCGCACCCGGGGGTGCGGGCCGCGGTCACCGCCGCGCAGCGCGCGATGCTCGCCGAGGGCGGCTGGGTGTCCGACGGCCGCGACGTCGGCACCGTGGTGTGGCCCGGCGCCGAGGTGAAGGTGTTCCTCACGGCCGCCGCCGAGGAGCGGGCCCGGCGGCGCCGCGACGAGCTGGCGGCGCGCGGCGTGCGCCGGCACATCGACGAGGTGCTCGCCGACATCCGCCGCCGCGACCATCTGGACACCACGCGCGCCGAGAGCCCGCTGCGGCGCGCCGAGGACGCGATCGAGATCGACAGCTCGCGGCTCAGCATCGACGAGGTGGTCGAGATGGTCGCCGCGCTGGCGCAGCGCCCGCGGGTGCGGGGCGGCGCGGCGTGAGCGCGCGCATCCGCACGCCGGTCTGGCTCGTGGCGCGCGCGTTCGCGCCGGCCCTGTACGTCGCGCTGTTCCGGCTGCGGCGCACGGGCCACGGGCGCATCCCCCGGCACGGGCCGGTGCTGTTCGTGAGCAACCACGTCTCCGGCTGGGACCCGCCGCTGCTCGCGGGGGCCGCGCTGCCCCGCCGGGTCCACTTCATGGCCAAGAGCGAGCTGTTCCGGAACCCCGTGATGGCCCGGCTGATCCGCGCGTTCGGCGCGTTCCCCGTCCAGCGCGGTGCCGCCGACCGCACGGCGATGCGCACCGCGCGCGAGATCCTGGCCGACGGGCACGCGCTGCTCATGTTCCCCGAGGGCACGCGCAGCACCGACGGACGGCTGGGCGCGCCCTGGCCGGGCGCCGGCGCCCTGGCCCTGGGGGAGGGGGTGCGGGTGGTGCCCATGGCCATCTGGGGCTCCCAGCGCCGGTTCGGTCCCGTGCGGGTCGCCATCGGCGCGCCGCTCGATCTCACCGCCACGCCCGGCCGCTCCCGCGGCGCGCGGGCGCAGGCCGCGGCCGAGCGGATCATGGCCGAGATCGGGCGGCTGCTGCCGCAGGCGGGCGGCCCGCCCCAGGCCGTGGAGGCCGCATGACCACGGACGAGCCCGGCAGGGCCCCCGGCGCCCGCCGCCCGCCGCGGCGACGGCGCAGCCCGACGCCGGTCACCGTGGCCGAGGGCCAGCCCACCGTGGTCATCGTGGGCTATCCCAACGTGGGCAAGTCGACCCTGTTCAACCGGCTCACGGGCCGGCGCGACGCCGTGGTCGACCCCGTGCCGGGCGTCACGCGGGACCGGCGGCAGGCGGGCGCGGAGTGGGGCGGGCGGCAGTTCCAGCTCGTCGACACGGGCGGCATCGACGGGGGCGACGCGGCGCCGATGGCGCGGCAGGTCACCGCCCAGGCCGTGCGCGCCCTCGACGAGGCCGACCTGGTGCTGTTCGTGGTGGACGCGACGGTGGCGCCGACGGCGGGCGACCTCGAGGTGGCCGATCGTCTGCGCGCCGCCGATCTGCCCGTGATCGTGGTGGCCAACAAGGTGGAGCGCCCCGAGACCGACCTGCTGGCGCAGAACCTGTGGTCGCTGGGGCTCGGCGACGTGCACGCGGTGTCGGCGCAGCACGGCCTCGGCACGGGCGACCTGCTGGACGCGGTCGTGGCCGCGCTGCCCCCCGAGGAGGAGACGCTCGAGCGCCCGGAGGGCGTGCCCGCCGTGTGCATCATGGGGCGCGCCAACGTGGGCAAGAGCTCGATCCTCAACGCGCTGCTGGGCGAGGAGCGCGTGATCGTGCACGACCGGCCGGGGACCACCCGGGACCCCATCGACACCCTGGTCGAGGTGGACGGGCGCCAGGTCGTGCTCACCGACACCGCCGGCCTGCGGCGGCGCGGGCGGATGCGCGAGGACGTCGAGCACTACGCGCAGCTGCGGGCGCTGGAGGCGGCCCAGCGCAGCGACGTGGCCCTCGTGGTCGCCGACGCCACCGAGGGCATCACCGACGCCGACCTGCGCGCGCTCGACGAGGCCGCCCGCGCGCACTGCGCCACCATCCTCGTCATGAACAAGTGGGACCTGGCCCAGCCCGACCTCGACCACCTGCGCGGCCTGCTGCGCGCCAAGAGCCGGCAGCGCCCCACCATCGAGGTGTGCTCGGCGCACACGGGCGAGGGCCTGCACCGGCTGCTGCCGGCGGCGCTGCGCCTGCACGCCAAGTACACCCGCCGCCTGCCGACGCGCGAGCTCAACGACCTCATCCGCGCGCTCGCCGAGGAGCGCCCGGGACCGCGCCGCGGCCGCACCCGGCTGTCGCTGCGGTACCTCGTGCAGATCTCGGAGGCGCCGCCGGTGCTGCGGCTCGACGTCAACGACCGCACGCTGATGACCCGCGACTACGGCTTCTGGCTCGAGAACCGCATCCGGCAGCGCTTCGACCTCGACGGGGTCCCGATCGTGCTCCAGGTCCGCGACCGGGGCTCGTGAGCGCCTCTCCCGGGCGCGTCGCGGTGGTCGGCGGCGGCTCCTGGGGCACCGTCTTCGCGTGCCTCGCCGCCGGTCGCGGCGCCGACGTCACCCTGCTGTGCCGCAGCGCCGACCAGGCGGCCGAGCTGGCGCGGACGCGCCGCAACGAGCGGTACCTGCCCGGGCTGCGGCTGCCGGAGCGGGTCCGCGTCGCCACGCTGTCGTCCGTGCGCGGTCTCGCCGACGCCGACCTGGTGGTGGCCGCCGTGCCCAGCCGGAGCGTCGCCGCCGTGGCCGCGGAGCTCGCCCCGCGGATGGCCCCGGGCGCCGGGGTGCTGTCGCTCACCAAGGGCCTCGACCCGGCCGACGGTCGGCGCCTGAGCGAGGTGTGGACGGACGCCCGCGGCGACGGCGGCGGGTTCTGCATGCTGAGCGGCCCCAACCACGCGGAGGAGGTGGCGCAGGGGCAGCCCACCGCGGCCGTCGTCGCCGGCGACGATGCGCTCGCCGTGCGGGTCCAGGCCCTGCTCACGGGCGAGGTCTTCCGCGTGTACACCAACGCCGACCTGCTGGGCGTGGAGCTGTGCGCCGCGGCCAAGAACGTGGTCGCGATCGCCGCGGGCATGTCCGACGGCCTCGGATACGGGGACAACGCCAAGGCGAGCCTGATCACGCGTGGCCTCGCGGAGATGACGCGCCTGGGCCGTGCGGCCGGCGCCCGCGCGGCCACGTTCCGCGGCCTCGCGGGCATGGGCGACCTGGTCGCCACGTGCACGAGCCGTCACAGCCGCAACCGGCGGGCCGGCGAGATGATCGCCGGCGGCGCCGATCCGGGCGAGGTGGAGGAGCGGCTGGGGCAGGTCGCCGAGGGCCTGTGGACCGTGCCGCGGCTCCTGGAGCGCGCCGCCGGGGTGGGGGTGGAGCTGCCGATCTGCGCGGAGGTCGCCGCCGCCATCGACGGCAAGCCCGTGCGCCGGTGCATCCGCGACCTGATGGGCCGCGCCCCCGCCGCCGAGGAGTAGGCCCTCAGGCGCGGGCGGCCTCCGCGGAGCGCCGGGGCCGCCCCGCCCCGTCGTCGTCCCCGGAGTCGCCCTCACCCTCGCCGCCGCCGCCGCCGTCGCCGTCCTCGCGGTCCGCCTCGGGCGCGTCCGCGTCGTCCTCCGCCAGCGCCCGGATGCACGCATCGGTCTGGGCGCCGATCAGCAGCGCCAGCGACGACGCGTACAGGTACGTGAGCAGGACGATCACTGAGGCGAGCCCCACGTACAGCGACCCGTAGTCGGCGACCGAGGTGGCGTACCACCCGAACACCAGCGACGTGCCCAGCCAGGCGCCGACCACCAGCAGGCTGCCGAGTCCGGACCAGCTGATGGAGTGCCTCCGGGCGGGCGCGTGGCGGACGATCAGCCAGACGATCCCGAGCAGCAGCGCGGCCGCCACCGGCCAGCGCGCGATGTTCAGCAGGATCGCCCCGGCACCCTCCACGCCCGCGCGGGCGAGCAGCAGCGGGGCGGCCTGGAACACGAGCGCCGCCAGCAGCAGCCCGGGGGCGACGGCGAGGGCCAGCGCGAACGACACGAGCATCCGGTGCACGAACCCCCGCTCCTCCTCGTCGCCGTAGATGTGGTTCAACGGCGTCATCAGCGTCCGCACGGCGCCGGAGACCTGCCACAGGGCGAAGGCGAGGCCGAACGTCAGCCAGGTCATCCGCTGCTCGGTCAGGATCGACTCCACCGTGCGGCTGAGCACGGACAGGGCGTCCTCGGGGAGCCGCTCGGCCAGCTGCGGGCGCACCTCCTCGCTCCACGCCTCCTCGAGGTCGAGGTAGCCCAGCACCGCGACGGCCGCCAGGGCCACGGGGATCAGGGCGAACAGCACCTGGAACGCGAGGGCGCTCGCGTAGCTCAGCAGGTCGTTGCGCATGGTCTCGCGCACGACCGAGGTCGCCAGCTCGCGCAGGGCGCGCAGCCGGTGCCCCACCCCGCGCGCGCCCTCGGCCCCCGGTGCGTCTCCCATCGTCCGCGGGTGTGCCCGGTCGGGCCGCGCCGGACACGGAGAGCGGTCGCCAGGGTCCCTCAGGTGACGACCCCATCTGCCGATAGGGCCCGGGGCCGCCCCGGCGGCCCTGCCCGCGCGTTGCCCCGAGGGGACGCCCGCGGGAGACTGAACCGATCCTTTACCGCCGCCGTCGGGGCGGAACCGGGGCCGTTGCTACCGTCGGCACACCCCGAGAAAACGCGAGATCAACCGGAGGTCCCCGGTCACATGAACCCCGCCCTCAAGAGCCGTCGCGTCCGCGCGCTCGCGCCCTTCGCCGCCGCCGCCGCGGCCCTGTCACTCGTGGCGGCCGGCTGCGGCGGAGGAGACGACTCCGGCGAGCCGGCCGGCGCCTCCGCCGCCCAGGTGGCCTCGTTCGTCCCGGCCTCCGCGCCGGTCTACGTCGAGGTGTCCACCGACTTCGACGGGCCGCAGTGGACCCAGATCGACGCGCTCGCGAAGCGCTTCCCGGCGTACCCCCAGGCGCGGCAGCAGCTCGACGCGGCCCTGATGGAGGGTGACGTCGACTTCAACACCCAGGTGAAGCCGCTGCTCGGGGACCGCGCGGCCTTCGCCGTCATCTCCGCGGGCGGGGGCGCGGCCGCCGCCCAGGCGACCACCACCGGCACCACCCCGGACCTCGGCGCCATCCGCAGCGCGGCCAAGGAGGGCGAGTACATCGCCGTAGTCGAGCTCGCCGAGGGCAAGGAGGGCGACGCGGAGGCGCTCATCGCGCGCGAGGCCGACGGCCCGCCCACGACCGTCGACGGCGTCAAGGTCTACCGCAACGACGACAGCGTGATCGCGGTCGTCCCGGGCGCCATCCTGGCCTCGGACGACCCGGCCGACATCAAGGCGGCCGTGGACGCCCGCGCCGCGGGCGGCGACCGGACCCTGGCGGGGAACGCCCGCTACACGGACACCATCGACGCGCTGCCCGAGCAGACGTTCGCGTCGTCGTACGTCGACATCGGCGGGCTCGTGCAGCAGCAGGCCGCGACCAACCCGCAGGTGCAGGCGCAGGCCCAGGCGCTCGAGATGGTCAAGGACACCCGCCTGGCGGCGGCGGCCGCGGCCGAGCCGGGCGGCATCCGGGTCAAGGGCGTGGTGGTCGGCGGTCCCGAGGACGCTCCCGACACCGCGTTCTCGCCGGCGCTCACCCGCAACGTGCCGGGCGATGCCATCGCCTACTTCGGCTTCCGCAACCTGCAGGGGCAGGTGGAGAACGGCGTCCGCCAGTTCTCGCAGTCCGGCGGGCAGGACCTGCTGGCGCAGGTGCAGCCCCTGGCCGCCCAGCTGCCGTCGCTGCTCGGCGTCACCCTGGACGACCTCCGGGCGCTCACCGCGCGCGAGCACGCCGTCGTCGTGGCCCAGGGCACCCCGGCCCCGGGCGCCGTGCTGGCGCTCGAGGTCGAGGACGGCGCGCGGGCCGGGCGCACCCTGGACGCGCTCCGCCAGCGCGCCCCGGGCCTGGTCGCCCAGTTCCGCCCCGGCACGCAGCTGCCGGAGTGGCGCCAGATCGACCTCGAGGGCGGGGTCAAGGGCTGGGACCTGCCGATCAACGCGACCGGCGGCGTGACGTACGGCGTGGACGGCAACCTCGCGATCGTCGGCAGCAACCCGCAGGCGGTGCGTGCGGTGCAGCGGCCGGTGCAGCCGCTCGCCCAGACCCCGGCGTTCACGGAGGCGACGGCGGGCATGCCCGACCAGGTCACCTCGGTGACCTGGGTCAACGTCGGCGAGGCGGTCCGCCTGGCGGACGGCCTGGGGGCGTTCCGGGACAACCCGGAGGCGCTCGCCAACCTCCGCAAGGTCACCAGCATCAGCGGGTGGACCACCGGCGGCGACGAGCAGACCTTCGAGATCTTTGTCCGCATCGCCGAGTAACCGGGCCCGTCCCGGACGCGGTCCCGAGGGGCGCCCACCGGGCGCCCCTCGTCGTTCCGGGGCACCCCGGGCCGCGCGCGCCACGGCCGTCGCGGTCGATATGCTCGCCGGCGTTCCCGTCACGCGGGGCACGCGCCGCGCCCGTCCGCGCGCCGTCGCCGCCCGCCCGACACGGTCAGGGGTCAATGGCAGAGCACCTCTTCACCTCGGAGTCCGTCACCGAGGGGCACCCGGACAAGATGGCCGACCAGATCTCGGACGCCATCCTCGACGCGATCCTCGCCGAGGACCCGCCGGCCCGGGTGGCGTGCGAGACGCTCGTCACCACGGGGCAGGTCATGGTGGCGGGCGAGATCAGCACCACGGCCCGGGTGGACATCCCGCAGATCGTCCGCGACACGATCCGGGGGATCGGGTACACCGCCAGCGATCAGGGCTTCGACGCGCAGACCTGCGGGGTCTCGGTGGCGCTCGACCGCCAGAGCCCGGACATCGCCGCCGGCGTCGACGCCGCCTACGAGCAGCGCACGGGCGAGGCCGCCGACCCCTTCGACCTCCAGGGCGCGGGCGACCAGGGCCTCATGTTCGGATACGCCACCGACGAGACGGCCCAGCTGATGCCGCTGCCGATCACGCTCGCGCACCGCATCTCGGAGCGGCTGGCGCACGTGCGGCACCACAACGAGCTGCCATTCCTGCGGCCGGACGGGAAGACGCAGGTCACCGTGCGGTACGAGGACGGCCAGCCGGTGGCCGTGGACGCGGTCGTGGTCTCCACCCAGCACGCCCCCGAGATCGCGCAGGCCGACCTCCAGGACGCGCTCACGGCGCTGGTGATCCGCCCCGTGCTCGAGCAGTACGACATGTGGTCCGAGGGCATCCGCCGCTACATCAACCCGACGGGCATCTTCGTCATCGGGGGCCCGATGGGCGACTGCGGCCTCACCGGGCGCAAGATCATCGTGGACACCTACGGCGGCATGGCGCGCCACGGCGGGGGGGCCTTCTCGGGCAAGGACCCGAGCAAGGTGGACCGGTCCGCGGCGTATGCGGCGCGCTGGGTGGCCAAGAACGTCGTCGCGGCGGGCTTCGCGCGCCGGTGCGAGGTGCAGGTCGCCTACGCGATCGGCGTCAGCCGCCCGGTCTCGGTGATGGTGGAGACCTTCGGCACCGAGAGCCGGCCCGCGGAGGAGATCGAGCGCTGGGTGGGGGAGAACTTCGACCTCCGGCCGGCGGCGATCCTGGAGCGGCTGGACCTGCGCCGGCCCATCTACCGCCGCACCGCCGCCTACGGCCACTTCGGGCGTGAGCTCCCCGAGTTCACGTGGGAGGGCACGCAGATCGGCGTCGAGGCCCGCTAGCCGCCCGGCGGCCGCGGCGCCGCCGCCCGCCGGGGGCACCGCGCCCCCGGACGCCTGCCAGGTCCACCTGCTGGTCGACACGCGCGCGCTCGACCGGGCGCTCGACTACGCCCTCCCCCCGGAGCTCGCCGGCCGGGTGGAGGTGGGGGCGGTGGTCGCC
>DATMJR010000348.1:0-6121 GCA_035553775.1 Miltoncostaeaceae bacterium
GAGACAGCGCCGCCTCCGGGCGGGCGCGACCCTCCGCCGGATGGTGCGGGAGACCCGGGTCTCGCCGGATCAGCTGATCCTGCCCATGTTCGCGGTGCCCGGCCGCGGCGTCGACGCACCCATCGCGGCCCTCCCGGGGCACTCCCACCTGTCGCCGGACCTCCTGGCGCACCGCGCCGCGCGCGCCTTCGACGCCGGCGTGCCGGCCGTGCTCCTGTTCGGCGTCTCGGACCACAAGGACGCCACCGGGAGCGCGGGTCACGACCCCGGCGGCGCCGTGCAGCGCGCCGTGGCGGCGGTCAAGGAGGCCCGCCCGGAGATGGTGGTGATGACGGACGTGTGCCTGTGCGCGTACACCGACCACGGGCACTGCGGCGTGGTCACCGGCGGCGAGGTGGACAACGACGCGTCGCTCGACGTCCTCGCGCGCGTCGCCCTGAGCCACGCCGAGGCCGGGGCCGACGTCGTGGCGCCCAGCGACATGATGGACGGCCGCGTGGGCGCGATCCGGGCCGCGCTCGACGCGGACGGCCACACCGGGATCGCGATCATGTCCTACGCCGCCAAGTACGCGTCGGCCTTCTACGGGCCCTTCCGCGAGGCGGCGGGCTCCGCCCCCGGCTTCGGGGACCGGCGCGGGTACCAGATGGATCCGGCCAACGTCCGGGAGGCGCTCCGCGAGGTCGCCCTCGACGTGGGCGAGGGGGCCGACATGGTCATGGTCAAGCCCGCGGCGACCTACCTGGACGTCATCCACGCGGTCCGCGCCACCACCGCGCTGCCGCTGGCGGCGTACCACGTCAGCGGCGAGTACGCGATGCTCGTCGCGGCCGCGGAGCGGGGATGGCTCGACGAGCGCCGGGCGGCGCTCGAGACGCTCACCGGGATCGTGCGCGCGGGCGCCGACCTCGTCATCACGTACCACGCCGAGCGGGCCGCCCGCTGGCTGACGGAGGAGGGGGCGTGACCACCGCCGCGCGGAGCCGGATCCACCACAAGCCCGACGACGCCGACCGCGAGCTGCTGAACGCGCTCCAGGCGGGGCTCGCCCTCACGCGCCGCCCGTACGCCGAGGTCGGGGCGCGCGTCGCCATGTCCGAGGACGAGGTCCTGCGCCGCATCGGGGTGCTGCGCGACGCCGGCATCGTCCGGCAGATCTCGGCGATCTTCGACACGCGGGCGCTCGGCTACAGCAGCAGCCTGGTCGCCGCGGCCTACCCCGACGACCGCCTCTTCGACGCGGCCGCCGTCGTCGGGGGCCACCCCGGCGTCAGCCACAACTACCGGCGCACCCACGCGTTCAACCTGTGGTTCACCGTCGCCGTGGAGCCCGACGCACGGCTGGGCCTGCAGGAGACGGTCGACATCCTGGCCGAGCGCACGGGCGCCCTCTCCATGCGCCTGCTGCCGACGCTCAAGCTCTACAAGATCAACGTCCAGCTCGACATGACGGGCACCAAGGCGATGGACGAGCGGGAGGAGCAGCCGAAGCCCCCGCCCCGCCGCGGGGACGGCGTGCTGCCCACCGAGGACGACCGCCGCTTCATCTGCATCCTGCAGCGCGACCTGCCCGCGGAGCCGGCGCCGTTCGACACCTGGGCGGCCGAGGCGGGGCTGGACCCGGACGAGCTGCTCGCGCGCGCCTCGGTGTTCCAGGAGCGCGCGTACATGCGCCGTTTCGCCGCGGTGCTCAACCACCGGCGGGCGGGCTTCGGCGCCAACGGCATGGCCGTGTGGGACGTCCCCGAGGAGCAGCTCGAGGAGATCGGGCCGCGCATGGCCGCCTTCCGCGCGGTGTCGCACTGCTACCGGCGCCCGGTGTACCCGGACTGGCCCTACAGCGTCTTCACGATGGTCCACGCGCGCTCCAAGGATGCGTGCGAGGAGGCCATCGCCGCGATCGCCGAGGAGACGGGGATCACCGACCCCGACCGGCGGGCGGTCCTCTACTCGACCTACGAGTTCAAGAAGATCCGGCTGGTCTACTACACGCCCGAGTACCGGCGGTGGGAGGACGTGGCGCTGTCGGGAGGGGAACTGCCGCGGTGGCAGGGGTAGGCACCCCGGCCACCCGCACGGAGGACCGCAGCAGGGCGCTCGGCGAGCGCGCCCGGCGGGTGCTGGTGGGCGGCGTCAACTCGCCGGTGCGCGCCATGCGCGCCATCGGGCGCGAGCCGCTGTTCATCGCGCGCGCCGCCGGTCCGCACGTATGGGACGCCGACGGTAACCGGTACGTCGACCACCTCGCCTCGTGGGGCCCGGCCATCCTCGGGCACTCCCCCGCGCCCGTGATGGAGGCGCTGCAGCGCGCCCTGCCCGACGGCACCTCGTACGGCGCGCCGACGGAGCGCGAGATCGTCTTCGCCGAGACCGTGGCGGCGGCCGTCCCGTCCATCGAGCGCCTCCGCATGACCTCCTCGGGCAGCGAGGCGGTCATGGGCGCCCTCCGGCTCGCCCGCGCGGCGACCGGGCGGGAGCCGGTCGTCAAGGTGGTGGGGGGCTACCACGGGGCCATCGACGGCCTGCTGGCGCAGGCCGGCAGCGGCCTCACCACCCTCGGCGTCCCCACCAGCCCCGGCGTGCCCGCGGCGGCGACCGCCGCCACCCGCCTGGTGCCCTACAACGACGCCGCCGCCGCCGCGCAGGCGCTGGAGGGCGCCGCGGCCATCATCGTGGAGCCGGTGGCCGGCAACATGGGCGTCGTCCCGCCGGCCGAGGGTTATCTCGCGGCGCTGCGCGCGGCGTGCGACCGCACGGGCGCGCTCCTGATCCTCGACGAGGTCATCACGGGGTTCCGCGTCGCCTACGGCGGCGCCCAGGAGCGCTACGGCGTGCGCGCCGACCTCACGTGCCTGGGCAAGATCATCGGCGGCGGCCTGCCCGTCGGAGCGTTCGGCGGCCGCGCCGACGTGATGGCCGAGCTCGCGCCCGAGGGGCCCTGCTACCAGGCGGGGACGCTCTCCGGGAACCCGCTCGCCACCGCCGCCGGCCTGGCGGTGCTGTGCGAGCTCGCGGCCCCGGGGGCGTACCACCGCCTCGAGGAGGGGGGCGCGGCGCTCGAGGAGGACATCCGGGCCTCCGGCGCCCCGGTGCGCGTCAACCGCGTGGGCTCGATGCTCACCCCCTTCTTCACCGACGGCGAGGTGACCGACTACGACGGGGCGCTGCGCGCCGACACGGCCGCCTACGGGCGCTTCGCGCGCGCGCTCCTCGCCGCCGGCGTGTACCCCCCGCCGTCGCAGTTCGAGGCCTGGTTCGTGGGGCTCGCGCACGGGGAGGCCGAGCGGGCCCACACGCGCGCCGCGCTGGCACGCGCGGCCGAGGCCCTCGCGGAGGCGGCGGCCGGATGAGGGAGGAGCTGCTCGCCGAGCCGACGCTGCGCACCCGGCTGGCCGACCGCCCGGCGCCGCCGCTGCTCGCCCCGCTGGTCGGCCCCCCGCTCGCCCCCGCCGACGCGGACGGCCTGGACCTGATCCTCGAGGGCTTCCTCGCGCACCACGGGCGGCCCCGCGACCTCGCCCCGGCCGGCCGCGACGCCGACGTGCTTGCGGGGGACTTCTGCTACGCCGCGGGCCTCGTGCGCGTGGCGCGCTCCGGCGACGTGTTCGTCGTCGCGGCGCTGGCCGAGCTCGTGGCGCTCTCCGCGGGCCTGGTCGCCGACGGGCGCGCCGAGCTGCTGCCGGTGCTGTGGCGCGCGGTGGCCGCCGTGGTGGCGCATCCGGACCGGGCCTGGGCCGAGGACGCCTGGGAGCGGGCCCTCGCGGCCGCGCGCGCCGGCGGCGGCGCCGCGGAGCTGGAGGCGCTCGGGGCGGGTGTGGGCGACGTGCCGGCGCTCGCGGAGGCGCTGGCGTGATCCGCGACCTGCGCGACTGGATCGAGCGCCTGCGGGCGGCCGGCGAGCTGGTCGAGGTCGGCGCCCGGGTCGACCCGCACCTCGAGATCACCGAGATCACCGACCGGGTCTCCAAGGCGCAGGGACCCGCGCTGCTCTTCCGGGACGTCGTGGGCAGCGACATGCCGGTGCTCATCAACCAGTTCGGCAGCGAGCGGCGCATGTGCATGGCCCTCGAGGCCGAGGGCCTCGACGCCCCGGGCGCCCGCATCCAGGACCTGCTCGACCTGCAGCCGCCCCAGGGGCTGCTCGAGAAGGTGAAGGCGCTGGGCAAGCTGCGCGAGCTCGCCTCGTTCTCGCCCCGGACGGTCAAGACCGCTCCCTGCCAGGAGCGCTGGATCGACCCGCCCGACCTCACCCGGCTGCCCGTGCTCACCTGCTGGCCCGGCGACGGCGGCCCCTACATCACGCTGCCGCTGGTGTTCTCCAAGGACCCGGTCACCGGCGTGCGCAACTGCGGCATGTACCGCATCCAGGTCGTGGACGCGCGCACGGCCATGATGCACTGGCAGATCCACAAGGACGGCGCCGCGCACCTGCGCGACTCCCGCGGGCGGGTCGAGGTCGCGGTCGCCATCGGCACCGACCCGGCGGTCACCTACAGCGCCACCGCCCCCCTGCCCCCGCACCTGGACGAGATGATCTTCGCGGGGTTCCTGCGCGGGCGCAGCGTGGACATGGTGCGGTGCCGCACCGTGGACGTCGAGGTGCCGGCGAACGCCGAGATCGTCATCGAGGGCTACGTCGACGCCACCGACATCCGCCCCGAGGGCCCCTTCGGCGACCACACCGGCTTCTACACGCCGGTGGACGACTACCCGGCCTTCCACGTCACGGCGATCAGCACCCGGCGCGACCCGGTCTACGCCACCACCATCGTGGGCCTGCCCCCGATGGAGGACTACTGGCTGGGCAAGGCCACCGAGCGCATGTTCCTGCCGCTGATCCGCATGACCGTGCCCGACATGCACGACATGAACCTCCCGCTGGAGGGCGTGTTCCACAACTGCGCCATCGTGTCGGTGCGCAAGCGCTACCCGGGTCACGCCAAGAAGCTGATGAACGCCGTCTGGGGCCTCGGGCTGCTGTCGCTGTCGCGCTGCGTGATCGTGGTGGACCACGACGTCGACGTGCACGACCTGTCGGCGGTCGCCTTCCGGGCCTTCTCCAACGTCGACCCGGGCCGGGACATGCTGCTCGTGGACGGGCCGGTGGACGCCCTCGACCATGCGGCGCCCTACTTCGCCTACGGCTCCAAGATCGGCTTCGACGCCACCCGCAAGTGGCCGGGCGAGGGCGTGGTGCGCCCCTGGCCGGAGGAGATCCGCATGACCGACGAGGTGCGTGCGGCCGTCGACGCGCGGTGGGCGGAGTTCGGCATCCCGCTGCCGCCCGCGCCTGGCTCCCGCCCCTAGCCCCGCAGCGCGAAGGGCCGGCCGCCCAGGCGCCCGGAGGCGCGCCCGGGGCCCAGCACGACGGCGCCCGCGGGGGCCGCGGGCCCCGAGACCCGCACCCGCAGCACGGGGGCCCCGACCCGCGGAAGGAGGAGCGCGCCCGTGAGCCGGACGCCGGCGACGACCTCGTAGCGCGTCAGGCGCACGAGGAGGCCCGCGGGGACGGGGCGGACCTCCCCCGTGCCGCCGCGCAGCCCCGTGATCCGCAGCCGCCGCCCCGCCGGCCGCCCCAGATCCACGGCGACGGGCACGTCGGCGAGCGTGAGCCGCACCGCGTTCAGGGTGCGCCCGCGGCGGCCGGGGAGCCCGCGCGCGGGGACCGCGGCCAGGGTGCGGGGGGCGAGCCGCGACACGGGGGGCGTCACGTCGACGCCGCGGCAGGCGCCCGCCGGGGAGCGCCCGGCCAGGAACCGGCGCACCGCCGTGCCCACGCACGGCGGGCCGGAGGCGACCAGCGAGTGGCGCGCCCCGCGCACCACGACGTGCGTGGCGCGGGGGAACGCGGCGCGCACCACGCGGGCGGTCTCGACCGGCGTCCGCGTATCGGCCGCCCCCGACAACAGCAGCACCGGGACGTCGGGCGGGGGGGCGGAGGGCAGCGCTGCCCCGGGCACGTCCGGCCAGCCCACGCAGACTCCCGCCAGCGTCTCGTCGGGGGCGGGCGCCGCGAACGGCTCCCAGCGTGTGGCCGGCACGGCCGCCACCGTCTCGCGCAGGATCTGCGCGAGACGGTGGCGGCCGTGCCGGCCACACGCTGGGAGCCGTTCGCGGCGCC
>DATMJR010000349.1:0-3668 GCA_035553775.1 Miltoncostaeaceae bacterium
CCGCCCATCCACGGCATCGCCGCGAGCTCCGCCTCCACCCGGCGCCGCAGGGCGCGCGCCTCGCGCCGCGACCGCTGGTCGCCCGTCAGATGCGCCTCGGTGAGGCGCACCGCCCCGAGGGGCCGGCTCATCGAGTGCTCCAGGTGGCGGTCGCGGACGCGGCCCACCTGCATGCTGCCGCCGCCGATGTCGAGGAACCAGCCGTCGCGCAGCGTGGTCGCGTTGACCGCGCCCAGGAAGCCGTAGCGCGCCTCCTCGGCCTCGGAGAGCACGCGCACCGGCAGGCCCCCCGCGCCCAGCACCTCGAGCGCCTCGGCCTGGTTGCGGGCGTCGCGGACCGCGCTGGTGGCCACCGCGTCGATCACGTCGACCCCGGCGCCGGCGCAGTAGGCCGCGTACAGGCGCGCCGCGCGGCCGGCCCGCGCCAGCGCGGCGGGCTGCAGCACGCCTTCGCGCACCCCCTCCGAGAGGCGCACCGGCTCGCGGATCTCGTCGGTCATCCGGAACCATCGCCCGGGGGCGAAGGCGAACACCACCAGCCGGAAGCTGTTGGACCCCATGTCGATCACCGCGAGGGTCCGCACGCCGCCCGCGCCGCCGCCGGCGCCGTCCCCGGAGGCCGGCCAGACGGGGCCGCTCACTCCCATGCCGTCACCCGTGCCCGCGGTTCACCGTCCCCTAACCGGCGCGCAACCCGGGCGTCACCGCCCGGGGAAAGGATGGCCCCCACATACGACGACCCACCCTCGGAGACCGACATGACCGTGCTGATCGACTCCACCACCTTCGAGGCCCGCCGGATCGCGGGGCTGCTCGACCGGATGGACCCCTCCCCGCACCTGTGCCAGGTGCCGGGCTGCGTGCACCTCGACGCCGCCCACGACGGCGACCCCTCGCCGGCGATGGCCGCCTGAGGGGGCACGTGACGCTCGTCCCGCCCCCCGGCGGGCGCCCGCGCGCCGCACGGCGCGACGCCGCGGCGCCCGCCGGTCAGGGGACGGGGATCTCGCGCAGGAACGGACGCCGCGGCGACGCCCCCAGGGCGATGCGCCCCGCGGCGAGGTCCTCCAGCGCGGCGCCCGCCAGCGCGTGGCGCCACCCCGTGCCGAGCGGCGACGACTCCCTGTCGCCCCCGGCGATCACGGCCGCCAGGTAGGTCTCCACCTCGTCGCGCGTGGCCAGCAGGCTGGGCGCGAGGTCGACCTCGGCGGAGCGCGCGGCCACCAGGATCTGGCCGAGCGGTCCCAGCGTCTCGAGCCGGTGCGCCACCTCCGGAGGCGGGGGGGCGGGCAGGTTGATGGGCGCCGCGTCGGCGCCGTCGGCGATCGCGGCGAGCATCGCGTCGGCGTCCTGCGGGCGCATCCGCTCCGGCAGGCCGCGCTCGCGCATGAGCTCCTCGCGTGTCGCGGGGCGGCGGCGGGCGATCTCGAGCAGGGTCCGGTCGGGGCAGATCCACTGGGCCGGGCGGTCCCGGCGCGCGGCCTCCTGCTCGCGCCAGCGGGCCAGCGCCGCCAGCACCGCCCGGTCGCGGCCGGAGAGCTTGCCCTGCCCCTTGACCCGTCGCCAGGCCTCGGCGGGATCCGGGCTCCAGCGCGCCCCCTCGCCGTAGCGGCGGGCGTGCTCCTCGTGCACCCAGTCGGTGCGGCCCATCGCCGCGGCCCGCCGCAGCAGCTCGTCGTGCAGGGGCATCAGGTTCTCGACGTCGGCGCCGGCGTAGACGAGCTGCTTGGCGGTGAGCGGGCGGCGGCTCCAGTCCGTGTACTGCTCGCCCTTGTCCAGGCGCACCTTCAGCACCCGCTCCAGCAGCGTCGCCAGGCCCTGCCCGGCGCCCAGGCCCACGAACCCGGCGATCAGCTGCACGTCGGTCATGCGCGCCGGGCGGGCCCCGTACTGCAGCGACAGCAGCGTCAGGTCCGCCGACGGCGCGTGCATGATCGTCTCGAGGCCCGGATCGGCGATGAGGTCCGCCACCGGGGCCAGCGGCGCGCCGGCGATGGGGTCGATGAGGTGCACCTCGTCGCGCACCGCGATCTGGGCCAGGCACGGCTGGGGCGCGTACGTGCGCTCCCAGAGGAACTCGAAGTCGACCGCGAAGCGGCCCGCCTGCCGGACGTCGTCCACGACTCGGGCGACGCCGGCGGCGTCGGTGATGACGTCCAGGGACCGCGGGGGCACCCCGCTACTCTACGGGGTCGTGAACGTGACCCAGGTCTCCAAGGCGTTCGGCGCGCGCACCGTGCTGGACGCGGTGTCCTTCCGCGTCGAGCCCGGGCAGCGCCTCGCCGTGGTGGGCCGCAACGGCGAGGGCAAGACGACGCTGCTGCGCATCCTCGCCGGCCAGATGGCACCCGACGCCGGCAACGTCTCGCTGCCGGCGGGCGCGCGCGTGGCCCTGCACGACCAGCGGCCGCCGGCCCACACCGACATCAGCCTCGGCGACTACGTGGCCGAGGGCATGCGCGACGCGGCGCTCGCCGAGCAGGAGCTCGCGCGGCTCGAGGAGCGCATGGCGGCCGGGGAGAGCGGCCCCGACGTGATGGCCGCCTACGCGCGGGCGCAGACGCGCCTGGAGCGGGCGGGCGGCTACGGCTGGCGCACCTGGCTCGGCCGGGTGACCCGCGGCCTCGGCATCCCCGACGAGCGGATGGGCGACCCGCTGTCGGTGTTCTCGGGCGGGGAGCTGACGCGGGCGTCGCTGGCGCGCGCGCTGGCGGGGCGGCCGGACGTGCTGCTGCTCGACGAGCCCACCAACCACCTCGACACCGACAGCGCGGAGTGGCTCGAGGGCGCGGTCTGCGAGATGGGCGTCGGCCTGGTGGTGGTCTCGCACGACCGCTGGTTCCTGGAGTCGGTCGCCACGGGCGTGCTGGAGCTGGAGGGGGGCCGGGCCAAACTGTGGCCGATGGGCTACTCGGCGTTCCGGCGCGAGCGGGCCAAGGCGCTCGAGCTGCAGGCCCAGGCCGCGGCGCGCAGCGCCGCCGAGATCGCGCGGCTGGAGCGGTTCGTGGAGCGCTGGCGGGCCGGCACCAAGGCCAAGCAGGCCCAGTCGCGCCAGAAGCGGCTCGACCGCATGAGCCGGGTGGAGGGGCCGCGCAGCCGGCGCTCCATGGACTTCGGCTTCCCCACGCCCACCCGCACGGGCCGGGTGGTGCTGGAGGCGTCCGGCCTCACGGTCGCGGCCGGCGACACGACGCTGCTGGAGGGCGTGGACCTGGTGATCGAGCGCGGTCAGCGGATCGCCCTGGTCGGGCCGAACGGCGCCGGCAAGACGACGCTGGTCGAGACGCTGCTCGGCGCGCGCCGGCCGGCCGAGGGGCGCGTGAGCCTGGGCCACCGGGTGGAGCCGTCGTACTTCTCCCAGCACGGGTTCGAGCTGCGCGACGACCGCTCCCTCGCCGACACGGTCACGGCCGAGACCGGTCTCACCCGTACTCAGGCGCGGACGCTGCTGGGGGCGTTCCTGTTCCCGGGCGAGGCCGCCGACCGCCAGGTGGCGGACCTCTCCGGCGGGGAGCGGCGGCGCTTGTCGCTGGCGATGCTGGTGGCGCGCGGCGGCAACCTGCTGGTGCTCGACGAGCCCACCAACCACCTGGACGCCGAGGGCCGGGAGGCGCTCGAGGACGCCCTCAACGCCTACGAGGGCACGCTGGTCGTGATCTCCCACGACC
>DATMJR010000350.1:0-9740 GCA_035553775.1 Miltoncostaeaceae bacterium
GTGGCGGGGACCGCGGGGGCGGTGCGCGCGGCCTCGGCCACCCGGGCCCCCTCGGCGGTGAGCACGTACAGCCGGCGGCGGGGGCGGCCCTCGGCGACGGTCGCGTCCTCCCACCGCGAGCTCAGCAGGCCGAACTCCTCCAGCCGGCCGAGCGCCTTGTAGAGGGTGCCATGCGCAGTCAGCGCGCGCGAGCCGGCGCGCTCCCGCAGTACCCCGGCGAGACCGAAGCCGTGGAACTCATCGCGCCCGGTTCCGCGCATGGCGAGCGCCGCCGCGAGGATCTCGGCCTCGAGGGGCAGTAGCGTTCCGGGCCGGCGGCGGGGCATCGTCGGCACGATAGGAAGATATCTTCCCGTTTACAAGCCCCCGCCGGCCCGCCGCGCGGCCCCGCCGGAGGCCTATGCGTACTGCTCGAGGAACATCTTGGTCCCGAGCACGCTGAACAGGAACTTGCTCTCGGAGTTGGGCAGGCCGCGCCGGTCCAGCAGTTCCGCGACGGCGTCCCGGCGGACCAGGTCCCACACGGGCGAGTCCGACAGCAGCTCGGCGCGCACCGCCGGATCGGCCGTGTCGAGCAGGTCCTCGAGCGGCGCGTTGAAGCCGACCTTGCGGCGGTTGTCGAGCACCGGCTGCGGCGCGATGCCGCGCACCGCGTCGCGCAGCACCGCCTTGGCGCGGCCGTCGCGCACCAGGTGGCGGGTGGGGATCGTCCAGCAGAGCTCGGCGAGGCCGCGGTCGAGGAAGGGCGAGCGGTTCTCGACGGCGACGGCCATCGCGTTGAGGTCGTCCTCGGCGAGGATCACGGGCACCGACTCACGGGTGAGCTCGTTGAGCATGCGGGTGCGCAGCAGGTCGGCGCCGGCGAAGGGACGCTCGGCGAAGCCCTCGCTGAACGGCCGCGTCAGGCGGGCCGCGAACTCGTCGTTCTTCAGCACGATGTGGTCCCGGAAGTCCGGGTCGCGCACGAACAGGTCCGGGTCCTGCAGGTGCGGGTTGCGCACCACGGGCTTCACGTGCCGGGCCCATGCGTCGCGCGCGGGCGCCCACTCGGGCAGCTCGCGCACGCACGCCAGGTAGGCCAGGTGGTGGTCGTAGTAGCCCGTGAACAGCTCGTCGGCCGCAGTGCCGCTGATCGAGATGCGGTAGCCGGCGTCGGCGATCGCCGACATCAGCAGGCGGTGCGCGTAGTAGGTGATCGTCACGACGGGCTGGTCGTGCTCGGCCACCTGACGGCGCAGGCCGTCGAGGAAGCCGTCGGTCGACAGCGTCACCGTGGTGTGGCGCACGCCGAGGTCGGTGACGGCGAGGCCGATCATGTCGGCCTCCTCGTAGCGCGCGTCGGTGTTGACGATCGTGAAGCCGTGCGTCTCGTGCCCGAGCGCACGGGCGGCGACGCTGATGAGCGAGACCGAGTCGACCCCGCCCGACAGGCAGAAGGCCAGCGGCACGTCGGCGCGCATGCGCAGCTCCACCGCCCGCACGAGCCGGTCGCGCACCCGGGCGACGGCCTCGTCGTAACCCATGTCGGGCTCCACGGCCATGCGCGGCTCCCAGTACGCCCGCACGCGTTCGCGGCCGTCGGCGTGCGCCTGCAGCAGCGTGCCCGGCGGCAGCTGCACCAGGCCCCGGAAGAACGTCGCCGGCGCGCCGCCGAGCGCCTTGTAGCCGTTGACCAGGTAGCGGGCCAGGTGGTCGTGGTCCGGCGGCAGCGGCCCCCCGCGCAGCGCGAACAGCGCCTTGGGCTCGGAGGCGAAGTAGAGGCCCTCGGGCGCGCGGTGCAGCCACAGCGGCTTCTCGCCGAACCGGTCGCGCGACAGCGTCAGGGTGCCGTCGCCGGCGTCGTACAGGCCCAGCGCCCACATGCCCTCGAACCGGTCGAGGGCGTCCCAGCCCCACCGCTCCACGGCGCGCAGCAGCACCTCGGTGTCGGACGCCGTCCGGAACGCCACGCCGTCCCGCTCGAGGTCGGCGCGGACCTCCAGGTAGTCGTAGAGCTCGCCGTTGTAGGTGAGCCACAGGCCGTCGTCACCGTCCGGGCGCGTGCCGAAGGGCTGGTCGGCGCGCGGGTCGAGATCGATGATCGACAGGCGGGTGTGCACCAGGTCGCAGAACCCGCCGCCGGGCGTGGTGAACCGGCGCACCCCCGATGCGTCCGGACCCCGGTGCGCCAGTGCGCGTGAGGCCGCCGCCAGGCGCGCGTCGTCGAGCCGCACGCGGCCGATGAAGCCGGCGATGCCGCACACGGCTAGTCCGCCCGGAGGACGTCGTCGTCGTCGAGCGCGTCCCCGCGGCGGCGCTCCACGCGCATCGGCCGGTCGAGCAGCCGCCACTCGTCGCCGGGGCGCATGCCGTCGCGCGGGCGCATCCAGGTGACGTCCTCACGGCCCAGCACCTCGCCGGGCCGCAGGTCGCGCGCCGCCACCGGCGAGCGGCGGGCGGCCCTGCGCAGCGGCTCCTCCACGGGCAGCGGCTGCTTGCGCCCGCCGCCCAGCACCCGCTCGGTCCAGCGCACCTGCGCCACCAGGCGGGCCATCTCGGCGGGGTCCGCCGACAGCTGATGGTCGCGGAACTCCGACAGCCGGTGGTCGAGCGTGAAGTGCTTCTCGATCATGCGCGCGCCCGCCGCCGCCGCCACGGCGGCCACCTCGACGCCCACCGTGTGGTCGGAGTACCCCACGGGCAGCCCGAAGGCCTCGCGCAGCTCCCCCATCGCGGCCAGCTCGGCCTCATCCGCCATCGCCGGGTAGGCGGACGTGCACTGCAGCAGCCACAGGCCGGCACCGACGCCGCCGTGGCGCATGTCACGCACACAGCCCACGGCGGCGCGCACGTCCTCACGGCCGGCCATGCCGGTGGAGATCACCAGCGGCAGGGGCGTACGGGCGGCGGCCGCGATCAGCGGGATGTGATCGTTGTCGCCCGAGGCGATCTTGAGGGCGTCCACGAGAGCCGGTCCGTCGGCGCGGCCGCCCGCAAGCAGCGCGAGGCTGGGCATGTCGAGGGGGGTGGCGATCACCACCAGCCCCAGCTCGCGCCCCAGCGCGCACAGCTCGCGCACCACGTCCGGCGCCAGCTCGAAGCGCCCCATCTGCGCGAGGCGCTCGGTCATGGAGGGCCGCACGAACTCGTGCGCGCGGAACACCTGCAGCTTGACGCCGTCGCACCCGGCGGCGGCGGCCGCCCGCACCAGCGCGCGGGCCCGCTCCGGGTCGCCCTCGTGGTTGTTGCCGATCTCGGCGACGACCAGGACTCGATCTTCGGGGAGCGCCGCTGCGTCGGCGCGACGCCGTGGATCCTCCGGCCCGGAGGCGTCGAGGTGGTGCTGATGATGCGCGTGGCTCATGTGTGGCGGTGCATCGCGTAGGCGGTGGAGGCCATGCGGAAGCCCAGGGATTCGTACAGGCGCAGGCTCGCGATGTTGGCCGCCTGGGTTCCCACCCGCAGGACGCGGGCGGCGGGGGCGAAGCCGGCGATGAACGCCGCCACCAGCGCCCGGCCGAGGCCGCGGCCGCGATGGGCGGCGTCGACGGCCACCAGGTCGATCACGTAGTCGTCGCCGGCGGCCATCACCGACAGGAAGCCCGCGGGCGCGCCGTCGTGCACGGCCACCAGCGTGGCCACGCCCCGGGCGCCGGTCGCGCAGTTGCGCGCCCAGGCCGCCTTGATGCGGTCGGCGGCACCGGGGGGCATGCCCGGGTCCAGGTGGAAACGCGTCATGCCGAAAGCCTCGCCCCCGATGCGCGCCACGGCCTCCACGTGGTCGGGCCGGGCGCGCACGACGCACGCGGGCGCGCGCGGCGGATCGGCGGGATCCCGCTCCAGCGTCACGCCGCAGTCGACCACGCGGAACCCCGCGTCGGCCAGAGCGGCCGCCCGCGGGGTGTCCGCGGTGGGCACCCGCGTGTAGTAGCTGGCGCCGAGGTGGACGTCCGCGTGCGCCGCGGCCTCCGCGGCCGTGACGGCGTCGCCGACCCGGAAGAAGGGACGGCCGACGACCTCCGTCAGCCAGGCGTCCTCAGCGATCATCCCGCCGGCGTCCATAGGCGACCATCGGCTCGGCGGTGAGCCGCCGGTACCAGTCGATGTAGTCGGGGATGCCGATGTCGACCGGGTACTGCGGGTCGTAGCCGATGATCTCGCGCGCGCGGTCCACCGACAGGGTGCCGCGCCGTGGCATCAGCCGGTCGCGCTCCATGCGCTCCACCTCCAGCAGGGGGAACTCCTCCTGCACGATGGCGAGCAGGTCGGCCAGCGAGCGGCTCGATCCGTAGGTCATGTTGAAGATCTGATCGCGCGCGCCGGGGTGGCGCATGGCCAGGATCAGGCCGTCCACCAGGTCCTGCACATAGGTGAAGTCGAGCCGGTCGCTGCCGTCGCCCCACACCCGCACCGGGCGGCCGGCGATCGCGTTCTCGATGAACACCTGGCCGACGCGGCGGCTCACGCAGCGCGGGCCGTACAGCGCCGAGGGCCGGATGATCGTGTAGGGCAGGTCGAACACCTGGCCGTACGCGATCACCATCTTCTCGCCGGCGACCTTCAGCGCCCCGTAGATCCCCATCGGCTCCAGCGGGTGGTCCTCGGCGACCTCGGCCGTCTGGAAGTGGCCGTAGACCATGCTCGACGACAGGTAGATGAAGTGCTCCAGGCCGCCGCGGGCGAAGTCGAGCGCGTTCTCCAGGGTGCGCAGGGAGTGGTCGAACGTGGTGAACGGATCCTTGTTCGAGCGGTCCGCGTGCGCGACCGCCGCGGCGTGCACGACCACGTGGGGGTCGACCTCCGACAGCAGCCGGCCGAGGGCGTGGTAGTCGCGGGCGTCCTGGACGATCACGGGGATGCCGCGCCCGCGCAGCAGGTCGAGGCGCTCGTTGAGGATGCGCATGTACAGCTCGCGGTGGTCGGCGTAGCCGTCGCCGGCCATCACCGCCATCAGGTTGTTGACCTGCAGGCTGTCGATGATCGTGACCTCGGCGCCCTGCTCCACCAGCTCCAGCGCCAGGTGGTGGCCGACGAAGCCGGCGCCGCCCACGATGGCGACGCGCCGTCCGGCGATGGGGTTCAGGCTCATGACAGCTCCGCGACGATGGTGGCGACGCCCTCGCCGATGCGGGCCGCGTCCTCGGGGGACACGTGCGGCCCCACGGGGAGCGCGATGGACGCGTCCGACAGCTCGGACGCGTGGGGGAAGGCCCCGCCCGGGTCGCCGTAGCGCTCCCGGTAGTAGGTCATCCGCGGCACGGGCTGGGGGTAGTAGATGCTCGTGCCGATGCCCCGGGCGTTGAGGCGCGCGATGGCCTCGTCCCGGCGGGCCGCGAGGCCGCCCTCCAGGATCACGCTGGTGCAGTAGTGGCTCTGCCGCTGCCGGGGGTCGACGGGGCCGATCACCCGGACGCCGGGCACGTCGGCGAGGGCGGCGGCGACCACCCCCGCGTTGCGCCGCCGCAGGTCCAGCATCTCGCCGGCCCGCCGCAGCTGCGCCCGGCCGAGCGCGGCCTGCAGCTCGCTCATGCGGTAGTTGAGCCCCAGGCTCGGCACGTCGTACATCCCCGGCACCGTGCGCTCGTCGTGACGGCGGTCGATGCCGAAGGCCCGCAGCCGGCGCACGCGCGCGGCCACGTCGTCGTGACGCGTCACGAACATGCCGCCCTCGGCCGTCGTCAGGTGCTTGACCGGGTAGAAGCTGAAACAGCCGGCGTCGCCGACCGTGCCGGTGTGGGCACCGTCGAAGGCGGCGCCCACCGACAGCGCGCAGTCCTCCACGATCCACAGGCCCCGGGCGTCGGCGAGGCCGCGGATGGCGGACATGTCGCACGGGATGCCCAGGTAGTGCACCAGGGCGATCGCCCGCGTGCGCGGGGTGATCGCCGCCTCCAGCGCCGCCGCGGTGACGTTGCCGTCGCGCGGGTCGCAGTCGATGAAGACCGGGCGAGCCCCGACCCACTCGACGGCGTGCGCGGTGGCGACATGCGTCTGCGCGGGCACCAGCACCTCGTCGCCGGGGGCCAGGCCGGCGTCGAGCCAGGCCAGGTGCAGCGCGGCCATGCAGGAGGTGACCGAGATGCAGTGCACCCCGCCGCCCAGAAAGGCCGCGAACTCCTCCTCGAAGGCCGCGCACTGCGGCCCGTGCGTGAGGATGTGCCCGTCGAGGACCTCGGCGACCGCGCGGCGGTCGTCATCGGTCAGCCAGGGGCGCCCGAACGGGATGACGTCGGGCGGCGCGACCGCGGGTGCGTGCGTGGGCGTCACGGGTCTCCTTCCTCGTACGGCCCCGGCGGGGGGCCGGGCGCTCAGGGCCGCGCGGGCCCCGGATGCGCCGCTGCAATCGGCAGGGCGGCGGGCGACTTGAGCGCCGCCGGCGCGTCGGGATACGGGATCTCGACCCAGCGGCCCTCGCGCCGGCTGCGGTCGGCCGCGCAGCACGCGGCGACCACCGCCAGCTCGTGGGCGGCCCCCGGCAGCGGCGACGGCCGCCCGAGGCAGGCGTCCACGAACGACGCCACGAGCGCCCCCTTGTCGGCGGGCAGGGCCGCCAGCGGCGCGTGCTCCGGCGGGTCGCCCGGGTCGCGCCGGCGGTGCCGGCGCGGCCCCACGTCGTCGCTGATCGCGGTGCCCTCCGTGCCGTACAGGCGCAGGTGGTGGTGGTGGCGGGTGACGCTGCCGAAGTTGGCCGTCACCCGGCCCACCATCCCCGAGGCGAACGTGAAGGTGGCGGCGGTGAAGTCGTCGCCCGTGAAGCCGGAGCCCCGGGCGCACAGGTCGCCCCCCGCGGCCACCACGGCGACCGGTCGCTGCCCGGTGATCCACATCATCAGGTCCACCAGGTGCACCGCGCCGCCCAGGAACGGCGAGTAGTCGGCGTGGCGGCCGCGCCACCCGTCCGTGAGCTTGGGGAGGCGGCCGTACAGGTACTCGCCGTCGACCGCGTAGGGCACGCCCAGGGCACCGGCGGCGACCTCCGCCCGCAGGTGCGCGAAGAACGGCGCGGCCCGCAGCACCAGGTTGGACGCCAGCACCGGCGGCACGGGGGCGGCGGCCAGGACCGCGGCCAGCGCCTCCACCTCCGCGGGCCGGGTGCAGAGCGGCTTCTCCACGAACACGTGGCGCCCCAGCATCAGCGCCGCGCGCACCTGCGCGAAGTGGTCGGCGTCGTACGAGGCGATCGACACCGCCTCCACCCCGGGGAGCGCGATCGCCTCCATGGCGTCGGTGACGGCGCGGGCGCCGTGCGGCCGGGCGGCCTCCTGGGCCCGCACGCGGTCGTGGTCGCACACCGCCCGCACCCGGCAGCCGGCGCGGGCGTAGGCGGCCAGGTGGCGCGCGCCGACGCCCAGCCCGATCACCGCGACGCCCAGGGGCGCCCTCACGCGGCCATCCGCAGCAGCTCGTCGAGCCCGTAGCCCGCCGGGGGACGGTCCATGCGCGTCACCAGCGCACGCACGCGCTCCAGGTCGTCGGCGGTGTCGACCACCAGCCGGGGCCCGGGCGCGGGCGGGCGCCGCGCGATCGGCACCACGTGGAAGGCGTCGGGGCGACGGTAGAGCAGGCGCGTCACGTGCTCGCGGTCGGCGGCGTCCGGTTCCATCCGGCGCGCGCGCTCGAGGGCCTCGCGGGTCACCGCCTCCACCGACTGGCCCGGCGGGAAGGTCCGCTCCACCACGTTGCTGGCCATGTCGGCGCCGGAGGCCGCCAGCAGCCCGAGCGCCCGGTCGACCAGCGCCGGGTCGAGCAGGGGGCTGTCGCCGCAGACCCGCACCAGGCGGTCCAGCCGGTGGGCGCGCGCGGCGGCGGTGAACCGCGCCAGCACGTCCTCGAGCGGCCCGCGGTGCACGTCGGCGCCGCGCCGCGCGGCGTAGGCGGCGACCGTGTCGTCCTCGGCGCGGTCGGAGGTCGCCACCATCACGACGTCGACGGCCGCGCGGGACATGCGGTCGAGCAGGTGTCCCAGCACCGGTGCGCCGGCCAGGTCGCGCAGCACCTTGCCCGGCAGCCGGGTCGATCCCATCCGCGCCTGGATCACCACGCCCGTACGTCCCATGGCGCGCCCCTCGGCACCGGGCTCCCCCGCCTTGAGGCCGTGGGCTCAGGTGACGCGCGCCGCGTGCCGAGGGTGGCCGCGATGACGACCGCACCCCCCGCACCCCGCACCGCGCCGCCCGCCGCGGCCGACCGCCACGGCATCCTGGCCCTCACGGCGGACCTGTGCCGCCCGCACACGGGCGTGGTGGCCGCCGGCAACGAGGAGGCGTTCGCGCGCCTGGCGGGCGAGTTGCCGCTGACCGTGCACCGGTTCCCCTCCGGGGAGGTCCACAACGGCTGGCGTGTTCCGCCCATGGCGGAGGTGGTCCGGGCGACGGTCACCGCCCCCGACGGCACCGTGGTGCTGGACGCCCGGGAGCACGCGCTGGTGGTGGCCGCGGGGTCGCGTCCGTTCCACGGGGAGGTCGACCGCGAGACGCTGCGGGCCCATCTGGTCTCGGACCCCGCCCGGCCCGACGCCCACGTGTTCCACTGCATCTGGCAGTACCGGCCGTGGCAGGCCGACTGGGCCCTGTCGATGCCGCACCGGCGCGCCGCCGCGCTCCCGCCCGGGCGCTACCGGGTGACGCTCGACGTGCGCGAGCGGCCGGGCGAGATGCTGGTGGGCGAGGCCCTCCACCGCGGCGACGACGCGCGCGCCTTCGTGTTCAACAGCCACACGTGCCACCCGGGGCAGGCGAACGACGGGTGGTCGGGGGTGGCGACGCTGGTGCGCCTGTACCAGCACCTGGCCGGGCGGCGCACCCGCTGGAGCTACCGCTTCGTCTTCGCTCCGGAGCACCTGGGGACGGTGTTCCTGCTGCGCGACATGGATCCGGCGGTGCGCGACTCGCTGCTGGGCGGCGTCTTCGTGGAGATGACGGGGGTGCCGGCGCCGATGGTGGCCACCTCCACGTTCCGCGGCGGGCACGTGCTCGACCGGGCGCTGGCGCACCTGCTGCGGACCCCGGTGGAGCGGGGCGTCACCGTGGGCTGGCGCGAGGGCGCCGGCAACGACGAGACGGTGTGGGAGGCGCCGGGATACGAGATCCCCTTCGTGGAACTCACCCGGCGGGTCGACACGTTCGCGCCCTACCCCGAATACCACTCCAGCCTCGACACCCCCGGCTCCCTCGACATGGAGCGGGTGGACGAGAGCTTCGGCACGCTCCGCGACCTGGTGGACGTGCTGGAGCGCGACTGCACGGCGCACCGCCGCTTCGACGGCCTCGTGTGCCTGTCGGCCCCCGAGGTCGACCTGTACCCCCACCGGCCCGACCCCGCGGTGGACGTCGACGTGGACGAGACGGGCCTGCGCTGGGGGCGGTTCGTCGATCGCGCCCTGCGCTGGATGGACGGCTCGGTGACCTGCCTGGAGATGGCCGAGGCGGTCGGCCTGCCCTTCGCCGACGTGCGCGACTGGCTGGGGCGGGTCGAGGAGCGCGGGCTGGCGCGTCTGGTGCCGTCCGACTACGCGCGCCCCCCGGCCTCGCGCCGCGCCTGACGGCGGCGCGCCGCGGCCGCGGGAACGGCGACGGGGGCCCCGCGGGGCCCCCGTCGGTCCTGCGGGTGGTGCGGGGCCGCTAGCGGAGCAGCGACAGCACCGACTGCGGGGCCTGGTTGGCCTGCGAGAGCATCGACATGCCGGACTGCTGGAGGATCTGGTTCTTGGTGAACGTGATCATCTCCTTGGCCATGTCGGCGTCGCGGATCCGCGACTCGGC
>DATMJR010000351.1:0-3237 GCA_035553775.1 Miltoncostaeaceae bacterium
ACGCGTACCTGGCGGAGCTCACGGCGGTGCACCCCGACATGCCGGCGGACGCGCTCGAGGACGCCGCCGCCCGTTTCGTCACCCCGCCCTCGCGCTCGTCGCTCGCCCCGCCCCCGCATTTGACGGGCGGCGCCGTGGACCTCACGCTCGCCCGCGCCGACGGCACCCCCCTGGACATGGGCACGGCCTTCGACGCCTTCACCGAGGAGGCCGGCACCCGCGCCTTCGAGGCGTCTCCGGGCGCGGTGCGCGACCACCGGCGGCTGCTCTACTGGACGATGAACGCCGCGGGCTTCACGAACTACGCCGAGGAGTGGTGGCACTTCGACCACGGCGACCAGTTCTGGGGTCTGGTCACGGGGCGACCCGCCCGCTACGGGGCCGCCGGGCACCCCGGGCCGGACGGGCCGCCGCCCGGCCGCCCACCGCGGGCCGGTGGCGCGGCCGCGGGCGGTACCATCCGGGGGTGACGTCGACGACCCCCGCGACCCGCCCGGCATCGGGTCTCGCGGTCCTGCCCGCCCTCCTGGGCCTCGTCCGCTTCAAGCACACCGTCTTCGCGCTCCCCTTCGCGCTGGCCGGGGCGCTGCTGGCGCGGCACGAGGTGCCGCCCGCGGCCACCATCGGGTGGATCCTGCTCGCGATGGTCGGGGCGCGGTCGCTCGCCATGGCGCTCAACCGGCTGGTGGACCGCCGCATCGACGCCCTCAACCCGCGCACGGCCACGCGGGAGCTGCCGGCCGGCCGGCTCACGCCGGGTCAGGTCGCCCTGTTCTGCGCGGTGAGCCTGGCGGCGCTGCTGGTGGCCGTCAGCCGGCTGCCCGAGATCACCTGGTACCTGTGGCCGATCCCGGTCGCGGCCTTCGTGATCTACCCCTTCACCAAGCGCTTCACGTGGGCCTGCCACGGGGTGCTGGGACTCACGATCGGCCTGGCCCCGGTCGCGGGGTGGATCGCCGTCACGGGGGCGTTCGCGCCGGCGCCCCTCCTGCTGGGGCTGGCGGTCGCCTGCTGGATCGCGGGCTTCGACGTGATCTACGCCCTGCTGGACGTCGACTTCGACCGGCGCGCCGGCGTCCACTCCGTGCCCGCGCGCTTCGGACCCGCCCGCGCGCTGTGGTTCACGCGCGTGCTGCACGCGCTCGCCGCCGTGCTGCTCGCCGCCGCGGGGGTGGCCGCGGGCGCGGGCCCGGCGTACATGCTCGGCGTGGCGGTCGCGGCGGCCGTGCTCGCCTACGAGAACTGGATCGTCGCGCCGCGCGAGCCGCACCGCATCCAGCAGGCCTTCGGCACCGCCAACGGCGTGCTCGCGCTGGTCGTGATCGCGGCCGTCGTGGTCGAGGTGACCCTGTAGCCGAGGCGCCCGCCGACGCGCCCCTGCTGGCGGCCACCGGGCTGTCGCGCGCGTTCGGCGGGCGGCCCGCGGTGGCGGGCGTGGACCTCCATCTGGCGTGGGGCGGCCGGGTGGCGGTCGTGGGCCCCAACGGTGCGGGCAAGAGCACGCTGCTGCGCATGCTCGCCACGCTGCTGCGGCCGGACGAGGGCACGCTCAGCGTCGCGGGGCACCCGCTTCCCGCCCAGGCGCGGCGGGCCCGCGGCCTCATCGGCTACCTGGGCCACGACCCGCTGGTGTACCTGGACCTCACGGCGTGGCAGAACCTGGAGCTGTTCGGGGCGCTCTACGGCGTGCCGCGGCTGCGGGAGGCCGTGCCCGCGGCGCTCGCGCGGGTGGGTCTGCTGCCGCGCGCGCACGACGCCGTGCGCACCTTCTCGCGGGGCATGGCGCAACGGCTGGGCATCGCCCGGCTCACGCTCCACGCCCCCGAGCTGCTGCTCCTGGACGAGCCCTACACGGGCCTCGACGCGGCGGGCGGCCGCCTGCTCGACGGGGTCCTCGCCGACGTCGGCGCCGGCCGCGGGGCGGTCATCGTCACCCACGAGCTGGACCGCGCCCTGCGCCTCGCCGACGAGGTGCTGGTCATGCGCGCCGGCCGGGTCGTCCTGCGCGCGGCGACGGCGGGGCTGACCCCGGACGGGTTCGCGCGCACGTACGCCGAGGTGACCGGATGAGCGCCTCCCACGTCGCCCAGCTGGTGGCGCTGCTGCGCAAGGACCTGCGGCTGGAGCTGCGCACCCGCGAGACCGCCGTGTCGATGGGGCTCTTCGCGCTGGTCGCCATGATCATCTTCCAGTTCGCCATCGGCCAGCGGGCCGACGAGACGACCCCCTTCGCCGCCGGGATCATGTGGGCGACGATCGCCCTCACCGCGGTGCTCGGCGTGGGCCGCACCTGGGTGCCGGAGCGGGAGCAGCGCGTGCTGGACGCCCTGCTGGTCGCACCGGTCTCGCGCCTGACGCTGCTGGTGGCGCGCGCGCTCGCCCTGGTCGTCTATCTGCTGGCCGTCGAGGCCGTGGTCGTGCCGCTCGCGGTGCTGTTCTTCGTCCGCGGCGCCGAGCCCGCCGACGCGCCCCTGATCGCGCTGGTCTGCGTGCTGGCGGACCTGTGCATCGCCGTGGTGGGGGCCTTCCTGGCCTCGATGAGCGTATTCTCGAGAGCACGGGAACTGCTGTTGCCCGTGCTGCTGCTGCCGTCCCTGGTGCCCGTCGTGATCACGGCCTCGGGCGCCACCCACGCCGTGCTCGGGCCGGCGCGGGACCTGGCGGAGTTCCGCGGCTACTGCGTCTTCCTCGCGGTCTACGCCCTCATCTTCTCCCTGGTCGCCTATGCCACCTTCGATCACGTCCTCGACGACTGACGCCGCCCGGCGCCGCCTGATGGTGCTCGGGTCGGCGACGGCGGTGCTGATGGCGGCGTCCGTCATCGGCCTGTTCCTGGTCGCGCCCGAGGACACCGACCAGGGCGCGATCCAGCGCATCTTCTACTTCCACGTCGCGATCGCGATCGGATCGATGATCGCGTTCCTGGTCGCCTGCGTCGCGGGCGTGCTCTACCTGCGCCGCGGCACCAGGGTGTGGGACGACGTGGGCGCCGTCTCCGCCGGCCTCGGGCTGCTGTTCTCGGCCCTCACGGTGGTCACCGGCTCCATCTGGGCCAAGGGGGCGTGGGGCACGTGGTGGCGATGGGACGACCCGCGGCTGGTGACCTACCTGATCGTGATCCTGCTGTACGCGGCCTACTTCGTGCTGCGCAGTTCCGCGGAGGGCGACCGGCGCGAGCGGTACTCGGCGGTCTACGCGATCTTCGCGTTCGCCGCGGTGCCGCTGTCGTTCTACGCC
>DATMJR010000352.1:0-2124 GCA_035553775.1 Miltoncostaeaceae bacterium
CCACGGGGACAGGTCGGCGGTGCCGAGCGCGCCGTAGCGGGTGAGCTCCACCAGGTAGAGGATCGGGTCGACGTGGCTGATCGAGCGCCAGGGCTCGGGCAGCGCCGCGATGGAGTAGAAGACGCCGCCCAGGAACACGAGCGGCTGGATCACCAGGTTGCCGACGAACGCCTGCAGCTCCCATCCGCGCGAGAGCAGCCCCACCACGGTCCCGAGCGCGGCGAACGCCAGGGCCCCCGACAGCAGGCCGAGCGCCAGGGTGAGGGGGTGGGCCAGGGGCACCGCCACGAACGGGCGGGCGGCGACCAGCGTCACGATGCCGATGATCAGGCCCCGCACCACCCCGCCGGCCATGTAGCCCAGCGCCAGCTGCGACGGCGTCATCGGGCTCGACACCGGGTCCTCCACGAAGCCGTCGCTGCGCGCCTGGTACAGGCTGGTGGCGTTGTTGGCGAAGGCGGCGGTGGCGACGCCCATGAGCACGAGCCCGGGGACGATGAACTGCTCGTACGGCACGCCGTCGACGCGCCGGATGCTGCTGCCCAGGGCGATGCCGAACACCACGATGAACAGGACGGCCGCGAGCACCTGGGGAACGATCGTCTGCGTCCACAGCCGCAGCACGCGCAGGACCTCCCGCTCGCACAGCGCCGCCACGCCGCGCCACTGGTCGCGCCGCAGCGTGTCGCCGGCGGCGGCCGTGCGCCCGTCCGTCGTCACCGGCCCACCACCTCCAGGTACACGTCCTCCAGGCGCGGGACGCCATACCGCGCGCGCAGGGCCGCCGGCGTGCCGTCCACGGCGATCCGCCCGCCCCGGATGAAGGCCACCTCCTCGCAGAGCGCCTCGGCCTCCTCGAGGTAGTGCGTGGTCAGCAGGATCGTGGTGCCCTCGCCGTGGAGCCGGCGGATGTACTGCCACAGGTCCAGGCGCAGCTCCACGTCGACCCCCGCCGTGGGCTCGTCGAGGATGACCAGCCGCGGACGGTGCAGCAGCGCCCGGGCGAGCAGCAGGCGCCGCCGCATGCCGCCCGACAGGCGGTGGGCGAGCGCGTCCGCCTTGGACGTGAGGTCGAACACCTCGAGCATCTCCTCGGCGCGGGCCTCCGCGTCGCGCCGGCTCATCCCGAAGTAGCGCCCGTGCAGCGACAGCAGCCGCCGGACGGGCACGAAGCGGTCCAGGGACACGTCCTGCGGCGCGTACCCGATCACCTGGCGGCTGCGGTCGGCCCCGCCCCGCCCGGCCGGCATCCCGAACACCCGCATCTCGCCCGAGTCGGGGCGGGTGAGTCCCACGATGCTGCGGATGAGGGTGGTCTTGCCGGCGCCGTTGGGGCCGAGCAGGCCGAAGAACGCGCCCTGGGGCACCGTGAGGTCCAGCCCGTCGAGGGCCCGGACGCCGGGGAAGGTCTTGCGCACGTCGCGCAGCTCGAGCGCGGGCGGGGCGGCGGGGGCGGGCACGGCCGCCCAGGTTAGGCGGTCGGGAGGGTCGCCGCCCGAGGAAGGTGGTGCCCTGCATGCCCCGTATCTGTCGCCCGCGGACGGTGGAGCCGGGCCCGCCCGCGGGTCACCAACCGACCGCGACCACCGCCACCGCGCACACCAGGTGGTCGGCCCCCGGGGCGCCGGTGCCGTTGGGCGTGCGCAGTCCGCCCGCCACCGGGATCACCGTCACCTGGCCGTAGGGGAACTCCGCCGCGACCGCGTCCGCGTCCACCTCCTCCGGCCGCGGCACCGCCACGGTCGCCTCCACGCGCATGTGGGAGCGGTCGCCGTCCGGCACCACGCGGCCGATGCCGGGCAGCGAGGTGCGGCCGATCGCCTCGCGCACGGCGCGCCGTGCGGCCTTCGTCATGTCCTCGCCGACCAGGTCGACGCCCAAGCCCATCTCCAGGAACGCGGGGAACACGTGCGCGGGTGCGGTCACGCCGGCCGCCTCTCGGTCGGGGCACGGCGCGGCCGCCGCGCCGGGGGGAGCATTCTGCCCGCGTGGCTGACCGCGGGAGGGGGGCGCCGCCCGTCGCCCGGGGAGCGGTGGCGGCGGGCGGCGGCGGTAGAGTCCGCCCATGACCCGACGCGCTCTCGCCGCCATCGCGATCTCGGCCCTCGCCGCGGTGTTCTCCGC
>DATMJR010000353.1:0-5239 GCA_035553775.1 Miltoncostaeaceae bacterium
GCCCGAGTCCCAGGTCGATGCGGGGCCCGTGCATGGCGACAAGCAGGCGGAAGGCCTCGGCCACCGCCAGCGGGCTGTGGTTGGGCAGCATCACCCCTCCCGCCCCCAGCCGGAGACGGGCGGTGACGTGCGCCGCGCTGCCGATCATCAGCGCGGGCGACGGGCACGCCATGCCGGGGGTGTTGTGGTGCTCGGCGAACCAGTGCCGCCGGTAGCCGAGCGCGTCCGCGTGACGGGCCAGGTCCAGCGAGTTGGCGACCGCCTGCGGGCCCGTCGAGCCGGCCGGGACCGGGGTGAGGTCGAGCACGCTGAGGGGGACCGGCATCCCCCTCAGGCTACCCGCCCGTCACCCGGAGGCCCGCACCCGCGGCCGCGCCGTGTCCCCGGCCAGCGCCGCGCGGGTGCGCGGGCCCACCGTGCCCAGCACCGGCAGCCCCGCCCGCCGCTGATACGCCTGCACCGCCCGCAGCACCGGCAGGCGGAACCGCCCGTCCGGGCGGTGGCCGGGCGGCAGCAGGCCCAGCGCCGTCAGCCGCACCTGCACCTCGCGGGCGAGCCGGGCGCGCACCCCCCGCAGCGCGGGCTCGCGCCCGTCGTAGCGCAGCTGGTCGCGCCGCGCGCCCTCCAGCCCCGCGTGCCGGGCCGGCGCCGGGTGCACCCGCAGCACCCGCACCCGCACCCGCGCGCGGTTGCCGCGCCCGTCCCAGGCGGTCAGCACGTGCCAGCGGCCCGTCGTCAGGGGGACGGGCTGGAGGGCGTCGGGCGACAGCGGCCGGCCGTCGATCTCGAGCCGCACCACGCCCGTGGTGGCGTCGCCGGTGGAGACCTCGGCGGCCACCCGGGCGGCCGCGGCCGCCGCCGGCGCCGTCACCCGCAGACGTGGGCGGGTGCCGTCCACCACCACGTCGCTCTCCAGCTCGGTGCGGTTGCCCGCGCGGTCGTGCGCGATCAACCGGACGCGCTGCGGCCCGTCCGGCAGCAGCACCCCGTCGGGGCCCACGGCGCGGGCCGGGGGGCCGGCGAGCACCACGCCGGCGACGCCCGACAGGTCGTCCGCGGCCGGCACGCGCAGGCGGTTGCCCGTGATGCGGAGCCGCAGCCGTGGGGGCGCGGCGTCGACCACAACCGCTCGCCGCACCCGCACCAGGCGGCCGTCCGCGGCCGGGACGGCCGCGGACACCGTGTACGTGCCGGTGCCGGCGTAGCGGTGGACGACCACCGGCCCCTGCGCGGCGCCGCCGTCGCCCAGGTCCCATCGGACCGGGCCGGCCGCGACCCCGTCCACCCGCGCGCGCAGCACGAGGGGGTCGCCCGGGCGCAGCGCGTCACGCGAGGTCTCCAGGGCGAGCCACGGCAACGGCCCCGGCTGCGGGCGCACCCCCAGCGTCGGCGACGGGCCGGAGCCGTTGCCGGCCGCGTCGCGCGCCCGGACCGTGAAGGCGTAGGTGCGTTCGGGATCGAGGCCGTCGAGCCGCGCCACCGGCGCGCTCACCTCGGCCACGACCCGGTCGTCGGCGCGCACCTCGTACACCGCGACGCCGGCCTCGGCGCGCAGCAGGGCCTCGGGCCCGTCGGGCGAGCTGTTGCCGGCGCGGTCCCGCGCCCGCAGCCGGTACCGGTACGGGGTGCCGAGGTCGGCGACCGGCGCCCACCGCAGCAGCACGCGCCCGCGCACGGGCACGACCGCGCGGGGGACGCCGGGCGCGGCGGGTGCGGCCAGGTCGACCGCCTCCACGTCGGTGAGGCCGTCGGCGGCGGTGCGCGCCACCTCCACGCCGTCCCGGAGGACCGCGTGCAGGTCGGCGCCCGCCGTCGGCGACCAGCGCAGGACGACCGGGTGGCGGCCCCCGGACGGCGCACCCGGTGTCGCCGGCGGTGTGCGGTCCAGGGTCACGGTTCCCGCGGGGTCGGGGGCGCCGGGCGCGTGCGCGGGGCGCCAGCCGCTGGCGTTGCCCGCCCCGTCGACCGCCCGGAACTGCACCAGCGTCGTCCCCTCCTCGCTCACCTCCCGCGAGGCGCCCGCGCCTGGCGCCGACCAGGTCGCCCCGCCGTCACGCGAGGTGCGCCACTGGTAGGCGGGCGGGCCGCTCAGGGCGTCGGCCGCGCCGGTGGCCGTCACGGTCACGGCCGACAGCGCGCGCGGCACGTCCGCGCCGCCGGTCACCTGCGGCGGCGACGGCGGCGTGGTGTCGACGACCACCTCCCGGGGTGCCGACGGCAGGCTGACGTTGCCCGCGTGGTCGACGGCCCGGATCCGGTACACGTGCACCCCCTCCGGCGCCCCGGCGTCGGTGAACGCGGCCGTCGCCGGGGTGGCCACCAGCGCGCCGCCCCGCTCGACCCGGTAGCCGGCGATACCCGCCCCCCCGGTGTCCGTCGACGCCGTCCAGGCGAGGGCCGGGGCGGCGGCGGTGGGGGTCGCGGCCGCCGGCGTCGCCGGGACGTCCGGGGCGAAGCGGTCGATGCGCACCAGCCCGGAGGGGTCGGGCGCGCCGGCGTGCGGCGGCGCCCACGCCGAGACGGCGCCCAGGCCGTCGACGGCGCGGAACTGCACCCAGACCTCGCCGTCGAGCCCGACGTCGACCGTGTCCCCTGCGGCCGGGGCGAGCCAGGTGGCGCCGGCGTCGGGTGAGACGCGGTGCTCGTACCCGGCCACGCCGGGCCCGCCGCCGGTCGCCGTGAGGCGCACGGTTGCGGCATCGGTCCACGCCGAGGAGCCGCCCGTGACGTCCGGCGGTGCGGGGGCCGCGTGGGCCGCGGACGCGGCCACGGCCAGGGCGAGGGCGGCGAGCGCCGCCCGCACGGCGCGCATGCCCCTGCATCGGCGCCGGCGGCCGCGGCCTACACGGCCCCCCGCCCGGCGCCGATTCCCACCGCGGCTATCCGGGGATCAGGCCGTCCTCGCTGAGCAGGTGCCCCGCCTCGGCGATGGTGGTCTCCGCGTCCGGGACGATGACGTCCGAGCCCGTGAACTCGTCGGGCGGCACGGCGGTGCCCTCGCGCTCGATCATCGCGGCCAGGTCGGCCAGGGCCTGCTGGAAGCCCTGCTCGTCGCCCACCGCCAGCGCCGCCTGCACGGCGGCGTCCACCTCGTTCACCTTGACGAGCGCCTCGTCGGACAGCCGGAACTGACCCCGGCCCATCACGCGCACGATCACGACGACGTACCTCCGCTCTCGATCTGGCCGGAGGGCGGCGACCCCGCCCCGAGCTCGCGCTTCATGGCCTCGAGCTCCACGTCCACCTGCCCCTGGCTGCTGATCTGGGCCAGCTCGCGGTCGATGGCGTCGCCGCCGCCCGGCAGCGACAGGTCGTTGAGCGCCCCGGACTCCAGCAGCTCGTCGATGGCGCCGGCGCGCGCGCGCATGGTCTCGACCTTGTTCTGGGCGCGGTCCATCGCCATGCCCATGTCGGCCATGTCCTCGGAGATCCCGCTGACGGCCTCCCCGATGCGCGTCTGGGCCTCGGCCGCCGTGTACTGCGCCTTGATCGTCTCCTTCTGCGTGCGGAATGCCTCGACCCGCGCCGTGAGCTTCTGCTCGGCGAGCACCAGCTTGTCCTGCTCCGCCTGGAGCTGGTCGCGCTGCTGGGCGATCGAATCGATCTGCGCCTGCACCCCGCTCTTGCGCTCCAGGGCCACCCGGGCCAGGTCCTCGCGCCCCGCCGACAGCGCCTGCCGCGCCTGGCCGTCGAGCTTGCCCAGGCTTCCCTCGAGCTGCTGGAGCTGCAGTTCGAGCCGCTTCTTGCCGGTCGCGACGTCGGCCATGCCGCGGCGGACCTTCTGGAGCATCTCGAGCTGCTTCTCGTACGAGTAGTCGAGCATCTCGTTGGGGTTCTCCGCGGCGTCCATGGCCTTGCTGGCCTTCGCCTTGAAGATGGTGGTCATGCGGTTGAACAGACCCATCGGATCCCTCGCTCGGCTGGTGGACATGTGGGGCCCGGGTGCGTGGGACACACCCCGCGGGGGCACCTAACGGTACCCGGCGCCCGACCTCGGCGCGCCCCGATCAACGGAAACACCCATGCGCATCCCACGCCTCGCCCTGTCACTCCTGCTCCTCGCCGCCGTGCTGCTGGGCGCCGCGGGCACGGCCGGCGCCCTGGTCGATGCCGGCGCCGTGCGCGCGTCCCCGGTCGCCGTCGAGGAGGGGGCGCCGATCAGCCCGGCCGGCCGCGCCGAACTCGAGCAGGCGGCGTCGCGCCTGCGCTCCCGGGGCAACGACGTGCGCTTCGTGGTGCTCGCCTCGCGGCCGGCCGACCCGCGGGCGTACATCTCCTCGCTGTGGTCGGAGATCGGGCGGCGCGGGGACCTGCTGGTGCTCTACCCGGGCGGACTGCAGGTGGCGAGCGACCTGGGCGGCGAGACCGCGCGGCGGGCCTACTCCCGCGCCCTCCCGACACTCGGGCGCGACGCGGTCACCGGCACGGTCCAGGTGGCCGAGGGCCTCGCCACCGTGCGCGCGGGCGGCTCCCTCGGCGGCACCGGCGCCGGCACCGGAGGGGGAGGGGCGTTCGTGGTCCTGCTCGTGCTGCTGGGGCTGGCCGGGCTGTCCGTCCTGATGATGGGCCGCCGGGCCCGGGCGCGCGCGCAGCAGCGGCAGCGTCAGGACGAGGAGACCGAGCGCGCCTCGCTGGAGCCGCTGGTGGACGCCCTCGCCGCGCAGGTCAACGACCTGGAGGCCGACATGCAGGTGGGCGGTCCCCGCACGGAGGCGGCGCGGGCGGACGCGGACCGCGCCGTGCTGGCCTACGGAGAGGCGCGCGACGCGATGGCGGGGGCGCGCACCATCTACGAGATCCGGCAGGTGGGGGCAACCCTGGAGGCGGGGCTGCGGTCCGCGCGGCGGGCGCAGGCGACCATCGACGGGCGCTCCCCGGACGAGGCCGAGCAGGAGCCGTTGCTGCAGGGCATGTGCACGTTCAACCCCCGCCACGGCCGCGCGACCACCTACGCGGAGGTGACGACGCCCGCCGGCGACGCCGCCGAGGTCCCGGTGTGCAACCGGTGCGCCGCGGGGCTCGCCCGCGGCGAGGCGCCCGACCTGCGGGAGGTGGAGGTCAACGGGCGCCTGGTGCCCTACTGGCAGGTGGCCCCTCAGATGGGAGGGTTCGGAGTGGGCATGAACGGCGTGTTCGGGGGCGCCCTGCTGGGCCTCCTGCTGGGCGGGATGATGAGCGGCGGCCACGCCTTCGGCGCCGGGATGGGCGACCCCGGGGGCTTCGGCGGGGGCGACTTCGG
>DATMJR010000354.1:0-7816 GCA_035553775.1 Miltoncostaeaceae bacterium
GACGGGCACGCGCGGTGGCCGCCCGCCTGGCCGAGGCGTATCCGGAGTACCGCGTCCCGCTCGATCACGCGTCGGCCTTCCAGCTGCTGGCCGCGACGATCCTGTCGGCCCAGTGCACCGACGCGATGGTGAACCGCGTCACGCCGGGCCTGTTCGCCCGCCACCCGGACGCCCGCACGATGGCGGAGGCCGATGTGGCCGAGCTGGAGGACCTCATCCGCCCGACCGGGTTCTTCCGCTCCAAGGCGCGGGCGCTCACCGGGATGTCGCTCGCGCTGGTGGACCGCTTCGGCGGGGAGGTCCCGGGGCGCATGGGCGACCTGGTGACCCTGCCCGGCGTGGGTCGCAAGACGGCCAACGTCGTGCTGGGGCACTGGTTCGGGGTCCCCGGGATCGCGGTCGACACCCATGTGCTGCGTCTCTCGGCCCGCCTCGGGCTCACGGGCGAGACGGATCCCGTCCGCGTCGAGCGGGACCTGGCGGACCTGTGGCCGCGCCGCGACTGGACCGACACGTCGATGCGCCTGATCCTGCACGGCCGCCGGGTCTGCCTGGCCCGGTCGCCGCGCTGCGGCGAGTGCGTGCTGGCGGACGTCTGCCCGTCCGCGCGCACGGCACCGGCGACGGCGCCACGGGCCGGGCGGGTGGCGGCCGGAGATCCTGGGCCCGCGGGCGAGGACGGTCCGGATCCCCCGGGTCGGGGGGGCGCGCCGGCGGCATGATCGGCGGACGTCCCGCCCGGAGGTCCGATGCCGCGCTACCGCACCGTCGTCCGCTCGACGCTCCCCCCGGAGCGCGCCTTCGCGTACATGTCCCGCTTCGAGCACGTGCCGGAGTGGGACCCGAGCGCCGAGCGGTCGGAGCCGGTGCCGCAGGGCGCCGAGCCCGCCCCGGGCGTGGAGTACCGGGTGCGGGTCCGCTTCCGCGGCAAGCCCCAGGACATCCGCTACCGGATCGCCGAGATGCAGGCGCCCCGGCGCATCCTGCTCACCGGCGAGGGCCGCCGCTTCGGCGTGCGGGACGAGATCCTCGTCGAGCCCGACGGAGCGGGGTCGCGCGTCGTGTACGACGCCCGGATCCTGCTGTCGGGGCTCATGCGCCTGACCTCCCCGGTGGTGCAGCGGCTGTTCACGCGCTCCGGCGAGGCGGCCACGGAGGGGATGCGGCGGGCCCTCAACCCCGCCGGAGGCGGTGAGGCCGGAGCCCCGTAGGCAGATCCTCGCCGCCTGCTGGCGCGGCGGGCGCCGGGGGCGCATGCTCCCCCTGCGCACCGCTCCCCTCCACACCCGGCGGGCACCCGGGCCGGAACGGGCGCAACGCACGCGGCGCGGCCGGCGGAGGGCACCCGCCGGCTGCGGCGTGCTCAGGCGGTGACGGGCATGGGCGCGTCGTGGCCGACCCGGACCCCGCCCCGGCCGGTCGCCTTGACCGCGTACATCGCGGCGTCCGCACGCCGCATCGCGACGGCGACCCGGTCGTCCGCACGCAGGGGCGTGAGGCCGATGCTGGCGGTGACGCCGTGAGCGGCCGTCCGTTCGCGGACGGCCGCGGCGATGCCGGCCGCCGCCGTCGTCGCCGACTCGGCGTCGGCCCCGGGCAGGATCACGCCGAACTCGTCGCCCCCGAGGCGGGCGAGCACGTCGCCGGCGCGCACGCGCTCCGCCATCGCCCCGCCGGCCGCCCGCAGCACGTCGTCTCCCGCGGCGTGGCCGTGCGTGTCGTTGACCTGCTTGAAGCGGTCGAGGTCGATCACGGCCAGCACGGCGGGTTCGCCCGTCCGCCCGCAGCGCGCGATCTGGCGGTCGAGCTCCTCCTCGAAGCGGCGCCGGTTCAGCAGGCCGGTGAGGTCGTCCCGGTCGGCCAGGGCGCGCAGCCGCTCCTCGAGCCGGTGCCGCTCGGACACGTCCTGGATGTGGCAGAGCAGGTGCAGGGGCGTACCGTCCTCGGCGCGCACCACCGACGAGGCGAGCAGCACGTGCACCACCCGCCCGTCGCGGTGCAGGTAGCGCTTCTCGGCCTGGTAGCTCGCACGACCGGCCGCGACCGCCTCCCGGACGCGCCGCACGTCGGCGCCGACGTCGCCGGGGTGGGTGACGTCCTGGAAGCGCATCGCCGTCAGCTCGGTCGCGGTGTAGCCCACCATCGCGCAGAACGCCGGGTTCACCTGGAGCCAGCGCCCGTCGAGGCCCACGAGGGCCATGCCGATCGGTGCGTTGTCGAACGCCTGGGCGAAGCGCCGGTTGGCCTGCTCCAGGGCCTCGCGCTGCGCGCGGCGCGCGCTCACGTCGCGCGAGGTGACCATCAGGCCCTCGGAGGCCCCCTGCGCGTCGCGGACCGCGGCGACGGTGCCCTCCATCCACCGCCAGCCGCCGTCGGCGTGCCGGACGCGGTACTCCACGGTCCGCGGGGGCCCGCCGGCCAGCAGGTCGTCGCGCAGGCGGCGGAGCCAGTCGTGGTCGTCCGGGTGGATGACGTCGAAGGCGGGGCGTCCCGTCATCTCCGCCGGCGAGCGGCCGTAGACCCGGTGCGCGGAGGGTGAGACGTAGGTGTAGCGCCCGTCGCGGCCCACGCGCGCCACCACGTCCGCCGCGCTCTCGGCGAGGACACGGAAATGGGCCTCGCTGCGCGCCCGGGCGCGGTCGGCCTCGTGGCGCGCGGTCACGTCCACGAACGACGCGGCGACGCCGCCGCCCGGCCCGCCGAGCGGGGTCGCATTGACGCGCAGCCACCGCACCTCGCCCTCGGGGGTGTGCACGCCGATCATCTCGTCGACCTGCGCGCGGCCGGTGGCGAGGGCGCGCGCGGTGGGCAGCTCCTCGGGCGGGAGCGGCGTGCCGTCGGGCCGCACCGGGCGCCAGCGGGGGTCATGGGGTGTGCGTCCCGCCAGGGCCTCGGCCCGGATGCCGAGCACCTGCTCGGCGCGGCGGTTGGCCGCCACGATCGCCCCGTCGGCGTCGTGGAGGACGACCGCCTCGTGGAGGCCCTCGACCACCCGCCGGTAGCGGTCCTCGCTCTCGCGCAGCCGCGCCTCGGCGCGGCGCTCGGCGGTGACGTCCACGTAGGTGGCGATGACCGGGTGGGGCGGTGCGTCGCCGCCCAGGCGCCGCGTCGAGATGCGCAGCCAGCGCAGATCGTCCGCGCCGCGGCGCCCGAAGCCGACCTCGACGCCGGTCAGCTCCACGCCGGTGCGGCGCGTCACCTCGACGGGCAGCGCGTCGTCCGGCATCGGGGAGCCGTCGGGGGCCACGGCCGCCCACCCGCCGTGCCGCACCGCGGCGGCCGCGTCACCGCGGAGCTCGGCCAGGATCGCGCGGGCCGCGCCGTTCGCGTGGACGAGCGTGCCGTCCGCGGCGACGACGCTCACCGCCTCCGCCAGGCGGTCCAGGACGGCGACGTGGGACGGAGCGCCCGCGAGGGGGTCCGAGCGGGTCATCCATGCCTCCTCGGCGGGTGCCACGGCGACTTGAGCCGCCCGGGCCCGGACCCGGGCGGGACGGGCCGACGGTGTACCCTGAACCGGTGACCGCCGCGCCCCCCGCCCGCCCGCGCGCCGTCCCGGCAGCGCCTCCGCCGCGCACGTGAGCAGGGCGCCCGAACCCCCCTTCGACGTCCGCGTCACCGCCGACGATGGCAGGGCCCTCGTGCACGTGTCGGGCGAGCTCGACCTGGCCACCGCGTCCCGGTTCCAGCGCGAGCTCGGTGCCGCCCTGGCCGCGGGACCCGTCGTGCTGGACCTCGCGGCGCTGGAGTTCATCGACAGCTCGGGGGTCCGGGCGCTCGACGCGGTCCTGCGCGACGCCGACCGCGGCGGGCGCACCCTGGTGGTTCGCGACGGCATCCACGAGAACGTCCGCCAGATCCTCGCCATCACCGGCGTGCTGGACGAGCTGCCCCTGGCGCGGGAGGAGGCGGGATGAGCGCGGTCCGCCGGAACAACGTGGTGCTGCACGGCCCCTCCGACGGCCCGCCGATGATGTTCGCCCACGGCTTCGGCTGCGACCAGAACATGTGGCGCCACGTGTGGCCGGCGTTCGCCGCCACCCACCGGGTCGTGCTCTTCGATCACGTGGGCTCGGGGGGCTCCGACCTCGCGGCGTACGACCCGCGCCGGTACTCCTCGCTCGACGCGTACGCCGAGGACGTCCTCGACATCTGCCGCGAGCTCGGGCTCCGGGACGTCGTCTTCGTGGGGCACTCGGTGAGCGCGATGATCGGGGCGCTGGCGGCGGCCGCCGAACCCGAGCGCTTCGCCCGTCTCGTGATGCTCGGTCCGTCCCCGCGGTACATCGACGACGGCGATTACGTCGGGGGCTTCACACGGGAGGACATCGAGGGGCTGCTGGACGCACTCGACAGCAACTACCTCGGGTGGTCCAGCGCGATGGCCCCCGTGATCATGGGCAACGCCGACCGCCCCGAGCTCGGCGACGAGCTCACCAACAGCTTCTGCCGGACCGACCCGGAGATCGCCGCGCAGTTCGCGCGCGTGACCTTCCTGTCCGACAACCGCGCGGACCTCCCCCGTGTGCGCACACGCAGCCTGGTGGTGCAGTGCCGGGAGGATGCGATCGCGTCCGAGGTCGTCGGCGAGTACGTGCACCGCAGCCTCCCCGACAGCGAGATGGTGGTGCTGGACGCCACCGGGCACTGCCCGCATCTGAGCGCCCCCGACCAGACCGTGGCGGCGATGCGGACCTTCCTGGCCGCGGCGTGAGCGGCGACGGCGTCCTCGCCGACAGCGTCGAGGAGCTCTTCGAGGACGCGCCCTGCGGTTACGTCTCGACCCGGCTGGACGGGACGGTGGTGCAGGTCAACCGCACGTTCGAGGCCTGGACGGGGTGCCGGCGCGACGCGCTGATCGGGCGGCGCCACTTCGCGCACCTGCTCGCGCCCGGCGGGCGCATCTACTACGAGACCCACGTCGCGCCCCTGCTGATGCTGCAGGGCGCGGTGCGGGAGATCGCCGTCGAGGTGGTCCGCGCCGACGGGACGCGCCTGCCGGCCCTGCTGAACGCCTCGCTCCGCCACGACGCCGAGGGGCGGCCGGGCGCGATCCGGATCACCGTCTTCGACGCCACCGACCGCCGCCGGTACGAGCAGGAGCTCCAGCGGGCCCGCCGGCGGGAGCAGGAGATCGCCCAGCAGCTGCAGCGGAGCCTGCTGGCCGGGCGGCTGCCCGACGACCCGCGGCTCGATCTGGAGGTCGTCTACCGGCCCGCCGTGCGCGGCCTCGAGGTGGGCGGCGACTGGTACGACGCCTTCTGGCTCGACGAGGGGCACTCCGTGGGGCTGGTCGTGGGCGACGTGGTCGGCCGCGGGCTGGAGGCGGCCGCCACCATGGGTCAGCTGCGCAGCGCCGTCCGCGCCCTCAGCGCGACCGGCCTGCCGCCCGGCCCGGTGCTCGACGGCCTGGACGGCTACTCCCGCCGGCACGAGGTGGGCCGCATGACGACCCTCGTCCTCGCCCGCCTGGACCTCTCCCCGGGCCTGCTCACCTACGCGTGCGCGGGGCATCTTCCCCCGGTGGTGGCGCGTCCGGGCGAGGCCGCTCAGGCCCTGTGGGGCGGTCGCTCACCGGCGGTCGACGCCCACCGCGCAGGGGCCCGGCCACGGGGCGTCGGGACGTGCCGGCTGCCCCCGGGCAGCGTGCTCGTGCTCTACACGGACGGGCTCGTCGAACGGCGCGCCCGCCCCCTGCAGGAGGGCATCGACCAGCTCCTGCGCGAGGTCGACGATCGGCGCGACGCGCCCGCCGCGTCGATCGGCGCGGGCCTGCTCGCCGCCATGACGGGGACCGACGACCTCGACGACACCTGCCTGGTGGTGGTGGGCGTGGGCGGCGCGCCCGCCGGAGGCTGACGGCGGGACAGCCCGTGCGGCTTGCCGGGGGCGCGCCCGCCGGGCTATACCGCCCTATGGCCGGGCAGGAGACGCGGGTCGCCGCCGCCGAGATCCCCCCACGGGTCGACCTGGCGCGCATCGACCCCGAGGCCCGCGAGGTCATCGAGACGTGCCTCGGGCTGGCGCGCGAGCGGCTGGGCATGGAGATCGCCTGGCTCGGGGAGTTCCACGACGGCCGCGAGGTTCTGCGGGTGGTCGAGGGGGACCGCGACGAGTGGCGCCTGTGGGACGACCACTGGCTGCCCGCGGCGGGCAGCTTCTGCGAGCGGATGCTCGACGGGCGCATCGGCAACGCGGTCCCCGACGCCGCCCGCGAGCCCGAGGTCGCCGAGCTGGAGGTCACGCGGGGGCTCCGCATCGGGGCCTACGTCGGCGTCCCCCTGGTGCTGCGCTCGGGGGAGCTGCGCGGCGCGTTCTGCTGCGCCCGCCACACCCCGGCCGGCCACATCGGAGAGCGCGAGGTGCGCGTGATGCAGGTGCTCGCGCGGCTGGTGGCCGACCAGCTGGCGTACCGCGAGGAGGTGGCCGCGCGCCGGCGAGCCGAGGCCCAGGCGGCCGGCGCGCACGCGCTCGCCGCCGCCCTGGACGCCCGCGACGGGTATACGGCCGACCACTCCCGCGCCGTCGTGCAGCTCGCCGTGGCGGTGGCCCGTCGCCTCGGCCTGGCCGACGACGATGTCGACCTGGTCGCCCAGGTCGCGCTCCTGCACGACATCGGCAAGGTCGGGATCCCGGACGCCCTGCTCCACAAGCCGGCGGCGCTCACCCCCGAGGAGGCGGAGGTCATGCGGCGGCACCCGGCGATCGGTGCGGGGATGGTGGCCCGGGTCTCCGCCCTGGCCCACCTCGCCCCGGCGATCCTGGCGGAGCACGAGCACTGGGACGGGGGGGGATACCCGGAGGGCATCGCCGGTGACGAGATCCCCCTCGCGAGCCGGATCACGTTGGCCTGCGACGGCTACCACGCGATGGTGTCGGACCGGCCCTACCGCCCCGCGATGCCGCGCGGCGCGGTCCTCGCCGAGCTGCGCCGCTGCGCCGGCACGATGTTCTGGCCGCGCGCCGTCGACGCTCTGGTGGCCGAGCTGGAGGCGGACGGGACGGCACCGCCGTGATCGGCCCCGCCCGCAGTCGCTCTACAGGCGTACGCTGCCCACGGAAACACGACCAGGGAGTCGTCGATGGCTACCACCGCTTCTGAGCGCGGCTATGTCACCCGGGTGCGGGTCTCGCGTGAGAATCCGCCCATCCGCATCGCCGAGCTCGAGTCGACGGGCGACCGGATCACCTTCGGGCTGCCCACGTGGCAGAGCGAGTTCTACAACATGCCCCTGGACGGGGAGCAGGCGCGGCATGCGGGCACCTGGGACCACCTGCTCGCCTGCGTGGCGAGCTGCCTCACGGGCAACATGGGCACCGCGCTGTCGGCCCGCCGCATCCCCAGCGACGGCGACCGCCTCAGCTCCGAGGCGGAGGCCGACATCGAGGTGGAGGACGGGATCCTGGTGATGAAGCGGATCCGCGTCCACTACCGGGTCAAGGGCGTCCCGGAGGACCGCGTCGAGGCGGCGCAGCGCGCTCTCGACGTGCACGTGCGGGCCTGCGGCATCGCCCGCGCCGTCTCGGGCTCGGTGGAGATCAGCACCACCATGGAGCTGGTGTAGGCGACCTCCGACGGGGGCCGGGCGTGGCGGGCGGCACCCGGGTGACGGTCGCCGCCGCCGCCCGGCCCCCGGAGCGGTGCCGGGAGGACCGGCGCCCCGCTTGATGCGACGGCGCCCCGCCGGACCGGCCGCCGCGGCGGTCGCCGCCGGTCTGCTGGCCGCCTGGCCGGCGGGACCCGGCGGGGTGCCCCCGCGCGCCGCATCGGTCGCGGCGGCGGGCGCCTCCGACGCGACCGGTCCCCCCGCCCCCG
>DATMJR010000355.1:0-2524 GCA_035553775.1 Miltoncostaeaceae bacterium
CCTCTATCATCGGAATCCGGTGCCCCGGTCCCCTCAGCCCCAGCCAGAGGAAGCCGATCGCGCCCGCCTGGTCGCGCTCGAGGCCGTTGCTGACCACGAACTCGTCGACGACCAGCACCTTGGCGCCGAACAGCAGCGCGATGGAGACGGCCGCGCCGACGACGCCGCAGACGATGCCCTCGATGACGAACGGCCAGCGGATGAACCAGTTGGTGGCGCCGACCAGGCGCATCACCTCCACCTCGCGTCGCCGGGCGAAGATCGACAGGCGGATGGTGTTGCCGATCAGCAGCACCGCGGAGACCAGCAGCACCCCGATCAGGGCCAGCGTGACCCACTGCACCACCTCGGCGACCTCCAGCAGCCGGTCCGAGGTCTCGCGCTGGTACGACACCCCCTGCCCCTGCATGGTCCGGTCGAGCGCGGGGCTGTCGGCGAGGGCGGCCGCGATCTCGGCGTTGCGGCTGGGGTCGACCGAGTCGACCCGATACGAGGCGGGCAGCGGATTGCCGGGCAGCAGCTCGAGGATGTCGGGGTCGCTCAGCCGACCGCGCAGGTCGCGCAGCGCGTCGGCCTTGGAGACATAGGTGAACTCGCGCACCAGGCCCTGCTCCACCAGGTCCTCGAGACGCCTCTGGAGGCCGGCCACCTGCTGGTCGGTGGCGGCGTCGGAGAGGTAGACGTTCACGTCCAGCCGGTCGCGCTGGCGGTCCACCTCGCCCTGCACGTACAGGAAAGAGGGGATGAAGACGCCGAGGATGAACACCGCGATCATCACGGTGACGGTGGCCGCGGTGGAGATGGCCGCGTTGGCGCGGATGGAGCGCAGCGCCTCGCGGACGAAGAAGCCCGGCTTCACCGGCTACTCCTCGACGCGCGCGTAGCGCGCCTGCCGCTGGTCGCGCACCACGCGCCCGCTCTCGAGCGCGATCACGCGCATCTGCATCTTGTCCACCAGGTCCCGGTCGTGGGTGGCCATCACCACGGTCGTGCCCGTGCGGTTGATCCGGTACAGCAGCTGCATGATGTCGATCGACGTGTCCGGGTCGAGGTTGCCGGTGGGCTCGTCCGCGATCAGCAGCCGCGGGTGATTGACGAACGCGCGCGCGATGGACACGCGCTGCTGCTCGCCGCCGGAGAGCTCGTTCGGCAGGCGGTCGGCCTTGTCGGACAGCCCCACCAGCGTGAGGATCTCCGGCACCTTGCGCCGGATCGAGCGGGGGTTGTCGCCGGTCACCTGCAGGGCGTAGGCCACGTTCTCGTACACCGTGCGCCCCGGCAGCAACTTGTAGTCCTGGAAGACGCAGCCGATGCCGCGCCGCAGGTACGGGATCTTGGAGCGCCGCAGGCGCACGAGGTCGCGCCCGCCGACCATGACGGTGCCGGAGGTGGCCTCCACCTCACGGGTGAGCAGGCGGATGAAGGTGGACTTGCCCGAGCCCGACGGACCGACGAGGAAGACGAACTCGCCCGCGTCGATGGTCACCGACACGTCGCGCAGCGCGTACGAATCGCGCCCGTAGCGCTTGGTGACCTTGTCCATCTGCACCATCGGGCCGTCGCCCGGCCGCAGCAGGCTGCGCCGGTCGATCCGACGCTCCGTGTCCCGTGGGCGGCGCTCCCGGCGGCTGTCGCCCGCATCGGTGCCTGCGGTCGTCTCGGTGCTCATGGTCGTGACCCCCGGACGGGGCGGCCGCCGTGCGGCCGCTCTGGGCGACGGACGGACGTCCCGTCCCTCGATGCTTCGGCGCACGATCGGCGACCTTGAAGCCCGGCAAGGCTAGTGGGACGCCGAGGGGCTGTCAAACGACCGAAACCCCTGGAAAGCGCGCGCTTCCGCTCCTGACGGACACTGACGGGTTCGCCCTCGGCGGCCGGTCTCCTTGCGCCGTGGTCGTAACCGGTAATACGGTTACGCCATGGAGCCCGTCCGTCCCGCAACGCGCGACCTCCCCGACGACCTTGCGCTGCCGCTCCTCTCGGGGGCGCCCTGGTGGTACTGGGACGGCGGGCGCCCGGCGCTCGACCTGGTCAACACGCTGCGGGAGCGGTGGCGGCGGCGGGTCGAGACGCTCTGCGGGCCGGGGGACCTGCACGCGTGGCTGGTGACGGCCGGGCTCCTCGCCCCCGAGGCCCCGCCGGCGACCGCCGCCCATGTCACCGCGGCGCGGGACCTGCGCGAGGCGATCGACCTCCTGGTGAGCGCCGTGACGGCGCGCCGGGCGGCGCCGCCGGCCGCGGTCGCCACCGTCGACGGCTGGCTGCGGCGGGTCGCGGGCGGGCCGGCGCTCGTCGTGGCCGGCGGGATCCCGGTGCTCCGCGCCGCCGCCCCCGCCGGCGAGGCGGGCGCGGCCCTCGGCGCGGTGGCCCGCGACGCGGCGCGGATGCTCGGGACCCCGGAGCGCGAGCGGGTGCGGATCTGCGCGTCCGACACCTGCAGCGCCCGCTTCTTCGACCGCTCCCCCGCCGGCCGGCGCCGCTGGTGCTCCATGTCCGCGTGCGGCAACCGCGCCAAGGCGCGACG
>DATMJR010000356.1:0-2726 GCA_035553775.1 Miltoncostaeaceae bacterium
CTGGAGGCGTCCGTGACCGCTCCCCCGCCGCTGCCCGGGCTCCCGGCCGTCCTCGCCGCGAGCCGGAACCTGACCACCGCCGCCCTCACCTCCGCGCGCGACGTCGGGCTGGTGCTGCTGCCCCACGGGGGGCAGTCCCGCGCCCGCCGCAACGCCTGGCAGTCCCTGTCCGAGGACGTCGCCCGGGCGCGGCTGCGCCGCGAGACCCGTGACGCCCTCCAGCGCGCCCACGTCGCCGCGAGCCCGGGACCGCTGCCCCTGCCCCGCAGCGGCGCCGCTGCGGCACCGTCCCGCGCGGCGGCGCACCGGGGCTGACGCCGGCCGCGCGCCCCCACCGACGGCGACGGTGGCCGGGTAGGGTCCCGGCGCGTGGCCGAGGTCGTCTACCCCCCCGTCATCGCCGCCTGCAAGACGGCCTTCCGCGCGCTCGACCTGCGCATCGAGGTGGTGGGCGCCGAGAACGTCCCCCGCAGCGGCGGCGCGGTGCTGGCGGGGAACCACATCGGCTACCTGGACTTCATCTTCTGCGGGCTCGGGGCCGACCCCGCGGGGCGCCTGGTGCGGTTCATGGCCAAGCAGGAGGTGTTCCACCACCCCGTGGCCGGCCCGCTCATGCGCGGCATGCACCACATCCCCGTCGACCGCAGCGCGGGCGCGGCGAGCTTCCGCGCGGCGGTGCAGGCCCTGCGGGACGGCGAGGTCGTGGGCGTGTTCCCGGAGGCGACCATCAGCCGGTCGTTCGAGCTCAAGGAGTTCAAGACGGGCGCCGCGCGGATGGCCCGCGCGGCGGGGGTGCCGCTCGTCCCCGTCGTGGTCTGGGGCACCCAGCGGCTCCTCACCAAGGGGCGCTCCCCGCGCATGAAGCGCCGGGGCACGCCGATCTCGATCTCCGTGGGTGAGCCGCTGGTGCTGGACCGGGGCGCCGACCCCGAGGAGGCGACGGCGGAGCTCAAGCGGCGCATGGAGGTGCTGCTCCACGCCGCCCAGGAGCGCTACCCCGACCGGCCCCGCGGACCGGAGGACTCGTGGTGGCTCCCGGCCCGGCTGGGCGGGACGGCCCCGACGCCCGCCGAGGCCGCGGGGCTCGACGCCCGGGCGCGGCCGTCCGGGGGCGGGCCGGGCCGCGACGCGGACGGGCCACCGGGGACGGCGCCCGCCGAGTAGGACCGGCCCCGGCACCTAGACTCGTCGCCATGGCGAGGGACGGGGCCGCGACCCAGGACAAGGCGCGGGACAAGGCGCGGGACAAGGCGCGGGACAAGGCCGCGAAGGCCCAGCGGCGGGCGGAGCGCAAGGCCAAGCGTCGGGAGCGCAACGCCACCCTCAAGCAGGCGTTCGTCATGACCCGCCAGGCCGACCCGAGGATGCTGCCCCTCGTCGTCGGCGCGGTGGTCGCGATCCTCGTCGTCTCCCTCGTCCTCGGCCTCCTCACCAGCGCGCCGTTCATCGCGCTCGGGCTGGGCCTGCCCGTGGCGCTGCTCGTCGGCCTGCTCCTGTTCAGCCGGCGCGCGCAGCGGGTCGCCACGGGGCAGATCGAGGGCCAGCCGGGGGCGGCCGCCGCCGTGACGACGAACATGCGCGGCAACTGGCGCACCACCCCGATGGTCGCCGTGACCAAGCAGCAGGACCTGCTGCACCGCGTCATCGGCCGACCGGGCGTCGTGCTCGTCGCCGAGGGCCCCGCGCACCGCACCGCGAACCTCGTGCGCGCCGAGCGCAAGCGCCTCGAGCGGCTCCTCGGCGACGTGCCGGTGTACGACGTCTCCGTCGGCGAGGCCGAGGGCCAGGTGCCGCTCGGCAAGCTGCAGCAGCACATCACGAAGCTGCCGAAGAACATCACCCCGGCGCAGGTCAACGAGGTCGACCGCCGCCTCACCGCCATCGGCGGCTCCGCCGCCCTCCCGATCCCGAAGGGCCCGGTGCCGAAGAGCCCCCGGGCGGTGTCCCGCAAGGTGCGCTGAGCGGAGCCCGCGGTCGGCCGGACCGCTCCCCGACGCGGGTCCGGGCGGCTCAGCGGGTGCGCAGCACCGCCGTACCGACGGCCTTGTCGTGCAGACCGCGGTTGTCCGCGTCCCACACCAGCGCCGGCACCAGCAGGAACAGCAGCGCGGTGCGGACCAGCGAGCGGTACAGCCCCGGCACCCGGCGGGACGCCCCGCCCCCGCCCTGCAGGGGCGCCACGCGGAGCCCGAGCAGGCGCATGCCCAGCGTCTGCCCGACGACGCCGACGAGCAGGAGGTACGACGCCGCCAGCACCCCCAGCGTGACGAGCCCCCGGGTGGTGGGGTCGTCGCTCGGCGGGGTCAGGGCGACGGCCACGAGGTTGGCGACGACGCTGTCGACGGCGTACGCCGCCAGGCGCCGGCCGAAGCTCGCGACCGAGTCCGGTCCCCGCTCCGGGAGCCCCAGCCGCTGGCCCCACCAGTCCTGGCCGGCGCGCGGGGGCGCCTCCCCCGCGGCGGCCGGTCCCGACAGCCACGACCCCGTCCACCTGCCCACGCCGCGAGCGTAGGTCGCGCCGCCTCCCGCCGCCCGCCCGGAGCGGTCGGCCCGGACCCCTGCCGCGGGCGGCGCGGGCGGCGCCGCGCGGCGTCGCCCGCGCTCGCGGCGCGGGCTGCCGGTCGACGGCGAGCGGGCTCCCCCCGGCGTGACGGTGCCGCCCCCGCCGTGCGGCAGCCGGGTGACGTGACCCGGGGCGCTGCAGTCACGGGTCCCGTGGGGACGAC
>DATMJR010000357.1:0-3784 GCA_035553775.1 Miltoncostaeaceae bacterium
GACCCGGCGGTGCCCGACGCGCTGAGTCTGCTCGGCGGCTGGGACACCAGCTGGTACCTCGACATCGCGCGGCACGGATACGACGACTACCTGGGCCTCGTCGGGGTCTTCTTCTCGAACCTCGCCTTCTTCCCCCTGCTGCCGGCGCTGATGAAGGGCGCCCTCGTGCTCGGGCTCAACCCCTTCCTGGCCGCGCTCGTGGTCACCAACCTGGCGTTCCTGGCCGCGCTCGCCGGCTTCCACCTGCTGTCGGCCGAGCGGTACGGGGAGGCGTTCGCCCACCGCGCCACCTGGGCGCTCGCGCTGGTCCCCCCGGCCGCCTACGCCTCGCTGGCGTACACGGACGGGATCGTGCTCGCCCTGGCGGTCGCCGTCGCGCTCGCGGCGCGACGGGGGTGGTGGCTCCTGGCCGGCGTCGCCGCGGCGCTGGCGACCCTCGCGCGCCCGCCGGGCGTGCTCGTGGCGCTGCTCGCCGTCGCGATCGCCCTGGTCGGCGACCCGCCGCCCGGCGGCGCCGGCGCCGTCCCCCCGCCCGAGGCGCGGCGCGTGCGCCTGCGGTGGGCCGCCTGGGCGCTCGCGCCCTCCGTCGTCGCGATGCTCGCCTTCCTCGGGTGGATGCAGGTCTCCCGCGGGTCGTGGGGACTGCCCTTCGCGGCGCAGGGCGCGTGGGACCGGGCGCCGCTGATCATCGGCCTGGTGACGCACCTGCCGGCGGAGCTCGCGGAGGCGGTGGCCGCGGTCGTCACCCTGGACGTGTCGGCGGAGTGGACGGCGACGGTGCGCGACGTCGGCTTCACGGCGCTCTACGGGCTCCTGCTGGCGCGCCTGTGGCGCATGGAGGGGGGCTGGCGCAGCCCCTGGGTGCTCTACAGCGCCGGCGCCCTCGCGCTGCCGCTCTCGAGCGGCTCGTTCACCTCCATGGCCCGGTTCGGCCTGATCGCGTTCCCCCTGGCCTGGGCGGGCGCGTCGTGGCTCGCCGAGGGCGGGCCGCGACGCCGGCGCGCGACGGCCGCGGCCGCGGTCGTCGTGACGGGGCTGCTGGTGGCGCAGCTGCTGATCCGCAGCCCCTGAAGGCCGTTCAGCCCGAGGGGACCCGGACCACCGCCTCCACGGGGTCGTGGTCGCTCACCAGCACGCGCACGTCGCGCCCCTCCCGCCCGGCTCCGCCCTCGGCGCCGGGCGTCGGTGCCCGTCGCAGGGGCACCATGCGCTCCTCCGGGTGCCACCGCCGCGCCGGCGCGACCACCTCCAGGCCGCGCACCAGGACCCGGTCGATCCCCATGCGGGGATCCGCGGAGGGATCGCCCAGGCCGACCGCGGTCAGGGGCGCGAGGGCCGGGTGCCCGGGCGGCACGTTGAGGTCACCGCCCACGATCAGCGGCCCGGCCACCCCGGCGAGCGCCGCGGCGAGGGCCTCGGCCTCCTGCACCGACTGCCAGGGGTGCCGGGAGTTCTGCATGTGCAGGGACGCGACGGTGGCCTCCGTCCCGCCGGGCAGCACCACGCGCGCGACGACGGCCGCCCGCGCCTCGCGCGCCCACAGGAACGCCTCGTCCGCCGCCAGACCGCGTCGCCGGGCGGCCCGCACGATCGCGGGCATCGGGCTCAGGCGGACGCGACGGGCAGAGCCGGGCACGGGCCGCACGCGCGGCCCCAGCAGGAGGGCGTTGGCCTGACCCTCGTGAGATCGCCACAGGTCCGGGTCGCGCGCGCCGAGCCATCCGCGCAGCGCGACGGGCCCGAGCCAGGGCGCGGTCAGCACCGACCACCCCGCCGTCAGGCCCGCGCCGCGGGCGAGCGCCGGCAGGGCCGCGGGCGGCACCTCCTGCAGCAGCACGACGTCCGCGGCCGCCCGCCGCAGCACGGCGGCGACGGGACCGGTCAGCTTGCGGGCGAGGTGGACGTGGCCGCGGTCCGGGTCCGCGCCCCCGTCCCGGCAGTGGAAGACGTTCCAGGTGAGCACGCGGACCGGGGGGGAGGGCACGCGCACACACTCCCACGGGGACCCCGCCGCGGGTCCCTACGGGGCCGGAGCCCCTGCCGAGCCGGCACCCCCCACGGCGGCGGCGAGCGCCGCCCCCGGCACGGGCTCCGGCGCTCGGCCGCAGGCCGCCGGCCGCCCGAAGACCGTGTCCACCATCCGCCCGAGGCGGACGTCGAACCGGAGCACGACGGTGCCGGGCCGGGCCACGCGCAGCACCGTGCCCCAGGGGCGCGCCGGGCTGATGCACGCGGCCTCGCCGCCCCCGCGCACCGACATGTACGGCGTGTAGCGCAGGCTCAGCCGGTAGCGGCCGGGGCGCGTCACCCGCAGGACGATCCTGTCGGACGTCAGGCGCACCACCCGGGCGCCCGCCGTGGGCGTCACGATGGGGGTCGCGTCGGGCAGCTCGTACACCGTCCATCCGCCCAGCCGCGCCACCACCGGCAGCACGTCCCCGCGCCGCAGCAGCGCCGCCTCCGCGCGGGACGAGTACTCCAGCGGGTCATCCGGGAGCAGCACGTACCGGACGGCCACGCGGCGCAGCCACGCCCGGTAGCGCGCGGGCGTCAGGTGCTCGTACAGCGCCGCGTTGCCCGGGAAGTCGTCCTGCCGGAACCAGCCGCGCGCCAGCGGGATGCCGCGGCGCGCGAGGTGGTACGCCTCCCAGTTGTCGGCGGTGGCGACCACCTCGACGCGGTGCCCCGGGTCGTGGTGCCGCTCCAGGAACGCGATGACGGGGTACCAGTACTCCTCCGACGGCGCGCGGGCCTCGGAGGCGGTGCGCCACCCCGCGACCGCCGGCCACGACTGCCAGAGCAGCGCGCCGGCGAGGCAGGCGACGGCCACGCCCCGGGGCCGGAAACCGCGCGCCGCCAGCGGCAGCAGCAGCAGCGGCACCCCCATCAGCAGCAGCAACCGCTCGACGTTGCCGCCGAGCGGGCTCGACATCGTGAACGCCCCCGCGGCGACCAGCCCGTAGGCGACGAAGACCGCGCGGAGCGCCAGCATGTCGCGCACCCCGCGGGTGAGCAGCAGGCCGGCGATGCAGAAGGCCGTGATCGCGAGCGCCGTCTCCGGGCGGAAGGGGTAGTGGGCGCCGTCGGAGGCGAACGCCCGGACCAGCAGCAGCTGGAGGCCGAGGACGGCGACCACCGCGAGGGCGTACGCCTGCACGGCCGGCTCGCGCAGGCGGCGCCGCTCGACCGCGACCACGCCCGCCAGCACGATCGCCAGGAACACCATCGCGAGCGGGTGGGCGAGAGTGGTGACCAGGCAGAGCGCCGCCGACCCGGCGCGCCTCCCGCGGTCCAGCAGCACGAGCGCCCACAGGGCCAGGGCGAGCCCCATCAGGAACGGATAGGTGCCGGCGACCACGCCCAGGCACACGAGCACCGCGAAGGCCGCCACCGGGCCGCGGGCGAACCCCGGCCAGCGCGCCGTGACGAGGCGCGCGAACGCCCACGCCGCCAGGGCGGCCGACGCGGCGACCACCGTGACGGTCCCGACCAGCGCCGACAGGGGGAAGTACAGCAGGCTGTAGTTGACGAGGCTGTAGCGCCCCGCGTACCAGAGGTTGTCCCACAGCTGCCAGCCGTGCTCCCGCCAGAGTTGGGTCTGGTACAGGTGCGCGGCGGCGTCGCCGCCGGGGGGGCCGAGCAGCACCAGGGCGAGGGCGAGCAGGCCGGCCACGACCGCCGCGCCGCGCGGCGTGCCGGCCGCGCGCGCCGCCCGCCGGGACGGCGACCGGAGGCCCTGCGCCCGGGGGGCCCGCCGGCTCACGCGTCGTCCTCCGCTACGGCG
>DATMJR010000358.1:0-5814 GCA_035553775.1 Miltoncostaeaceae bacterium
CCGCGCGCCGACGTCCCGGGCATCGCCCGCATCCTGTGGGGCCTGGCCGAGCTCGAGTACCGGGGGGAGGCGGGGGCTCCGCCCGAGCGCCGCGGCGTGCAGGTGATGACCGTGCACGCCAGCAAGGGGTTGGAGTTCGACGCGGTCTTCGTCGTCGGCATGACGCACCGCGCCTGGCCGGGCCGCGACCGCACCCGCACCGACATCCCGGACGCACTGCTGCCGGAGGCGCTTCCGCGCGGGCCGGCGGCACAGCTGGCCGAGTCGCGGCGGCTCGCCTACGTCGCGCTCACCCGTGCGCGGCGGGTGCTCGTGCTCTCCGCGGTGGCGGCGTCCGAGCGCGGGGTCCCCCAGCGCCCCTCCGCCTTCCTCGAGGACGCCATGTCCGCGGTGCCGGGGGCCGGCCTCGCGGACGTCGGCGAGGCGCCGGAGCGCGGGCTCCTGGAGGCGGTCGGGGAGGCGCGCGCGGCCTTCGAGCGCGTCGCCACGGAGGCGGCGCGGGTCACGGCCGGGGGCGGCGCCTGTGACCTCGGCGCCGTGCACGCCGCCGCGGACGCGCTGGTGCGCGCACGGGCCGCTGCGCTGGCGCCGCCCGCCCGCCCCGTGGTTCCCGATGTCCCCCCGCGGCCCGCGCGCCCCGGCATCACGTGCTCGGTGACCGCGGTCGCCCGCTACCGGCGGTGCCCCCTGCAGTACCGGTACGCGCACGTCGACCGGGTGCCCCCGCGGGCGGACCCCGTGCGGGCGGTCGGCACCGCGGCCCACGCCGCCCTGGAGGCGGTGCTCGCCCCCGACGCGCCGCCGCCGGACGGCGATGCGCTGGTGCGCCGGTTCGCGGGCGAGCTGCGGCGGCACCGCGTGGAGGCGACCGTGCAGGGGCGGCACGCGCTGGCGCTGGCGCGTGAGCGCTTCCCTGCGCTGGTGGCGCGCACGGTGCGCGGCGGGGCGCGCATCGCCGCCGTCGAGCGCGCGTTCACCCTCGCCGTCGGCCCCCACCGCGTGCACGGGCGCATCGACCGCGTCGACCGTCACGGGGGCGGGTTCGTCCTCGTCGACTACAAGACGGGCGCGCCGCCGCCGCCCGGGCCCGCGGAGGAGGAGGGGCGCCTGGTGCTGCGCACCTACCTCGCCGGCGCCCGGGAGGCGTGGGGCGTCGTCGCGACGGGCGCCACGCTGGAGTACGTGTTCGACGGCGCGGTGAAGACCGACAGCCCGGACGGCGCCGAGGTGGCGATGGCGATCGAGGAGGTGCGCGGCACCCTCGACGACATCTCCGCCGGCCGGCACGAGCCGCGGCCCGGCTGGGTGTGCCGCAGCTGCGACTTCGCGCTGCTGTGCCCCGCGCGCGACCGGTGACGGCCATCGGCGACATCACGGCGGGGGAGCCCTTCGAGGGGGTCTACGCCGTCCGCCAGGTCGAGCGCCGGCTGTCGCGCGCCGGCCGCGCCTTCCTGTCGGTGGTGCTCGGCGACGCGAGCGGCACGGCGCGCGGGGTGGTCTTCGAGCAGCCCGACTGGTTCGCCGAGCGCCTCGTGCCCGGTCAGGCCGCGCGCGTCGCCGGGCGCGCCGAGGAGCGCGGCGGGCGGGTGGAGCTCGTCATCGCCCACGTCCGGCCACCCGAGGCCGGCGAGGACCCCACCGAGGAGCTGGTGCCGCGCAGTCACCGCGACCCCGAGGAGCTGTTCGGGTTCGTGCTCCACCTGGCCGACGAGGTCGCCGACCCTGCCCTGCGCGCGCTGCTCGGCCGGCTCACCGGCGACGAGGCGCTCGCCCGCGCCTGGCGCACCGTGCCCTGCACCCGCTCCGGGCACCACGCCTACGTGGGCGGGCTCGTGGAGCACACCGTGGGCGTCACGGCCGTCTGCCAGTCGCTCTGCACGTGGCACCCGCGGCTCGACGCCGACCTGCTGGTCGCCGCGGCGCTGGTGCACGACCTCGGGTACACGCGGGCATGGCGGGTGGCGGTCACCGTGGAGCCCACGGACGAGGGGCGCCTGCTGGGCCACGTGGCCCTGGGGATGCGCATCGTGGAGGACGCGGGGCGGGAGGCGCGCCTGCCGGCCGACCGGCTGCTCGCCCTGCTGCACTGCGTGGCCTGGCACCACGGGCCGCCCCCCGGCCAGGGCCCGGGGGGCGCGAGCCCCGAGGCGCTGGCGCTGCTGCGCGCCAACGCCCTGGAGACCCAGGTCAAGTCCCGCCTGGAGGGGAGCGGGGACCTGCTGTAGGCGCAGCCTGCGCGGCCCCGCCGCCGGCGCCCCGGGAGGGTCGAGTGTCGACATACCTGACCCTTCGTTCCGGTCGCGCCGGGTCTCCCCGGTGCGGTCCCGCCCCAGCGTGGGCCCCATGCCGGCTTGCCCGAGGTGGAACCGCGCCCCCTTCATGGTCCGTTCGTGCTACCGCCGGATACAGGGAGGGACCCGCACCACCGCGCGGGCGGCGACGGCGTCGACTGTCGCCAGACGCACCACCAGCTGCAGCCGCACCACTCGCCGGGGCGGGGCGACGGAGGCGGGTAGCACGACGCGGACGGTCGCGCCGCTCGCCCCGACCCGTACAGTCCTCACCACTCGCGAGCGCGCGGCGCGCAAGGTCGGTGCGAGCACCTGCAGGCGGCTGGGTGCGGTGGCGCCGGCCACGGACCGCACCTTCACGCGCAGCTCGATCCGGCACCCGCCGACGCGCCGCGCCGCGCGGCGTTCCAGCCGCAGGGTGGGCGCGGGCGGCACTGCAACCGACGCAGGCATCGCGACCGGGACCACTGGACCGGGCGGGACGGGTGCCGGCCTCAGGCTCGGGGTGGGGACGAGCCCGGGCACGGTGACCACCGGGCGCCCAGGACCGGTGGGCGAGTTCGGGTCCGGAGGAGGGGATGGAGGCGAGCCGGGGTCTGTCCCCGGGTCGCCGCCGGGTGCCGGTGGTGGCGGCGGGGTGGTGGATACGATCGGCTGCCAGGCGAGGTCCTCTGCTCCCGCGCCCATGCGGCTGACCCGGGTCCCGGGGCCACCGCTCTGTGGCACCACCCAGATGGTGCCCGCCTCGGTATAGGCGATCTGACGCGAGTCGGGGCTCCACACTCCGGTCCAGAACGTCTCCGCGCTCTCGTCGACCCGCAGCGTCCGGGTGCGTCCGGAGACGTTGGCGACGATCAGGTCGGTATCGACGTCGCCCTCCGGCGTCGACTCGTCGTAGACCCAGCGACCGAGCACCACCGCGCGGCCGTCCGGCGACCAGTTCGGCGAGTGCTCCAGTGACATGCCGGGGGCGGCGTTTGCGCCGGGGAAACGACGACGGCCCGTGCCGTCAAGGTTGACGAGCTCCACGTCCCCATTGTCGGATCCCGTGGAGAACACCAGCTGCACCGGACCCGCCGGCGACAGCTCCGAGTCGAAGCCCGACCGGGTGATGCGGCGGGCGTCGGTGCCGTCCCGCCTGGCGATCCACAGATCGGTGAACATCGGGTTCTGACCGGTGCGCGCGTAGACGATCTGCTGTGCATCCCGGGAGTACGTTGGGGCGTAGGTGTCCTCGTCCGTGAAGGTGGGGACCGTCTCGACCGGCGTCCCCGGGGCGAACGGGCGCATTCGCATCAGCCGCGAGGTCGTCGGGGCATCGCCCCCGGGACGCCGGCTGAACAGCAGCTCCGTTCCGTCGGGTGACCAGGCCGGATCACGATCGAAGTCCGGCCCCCGCGTGAGCTGTCGGAAGCCGGTGCCGTCGACGTTGATCAGGTAGATGTCATGCCCGCGGACGAAAGCGATCGCCCCGTTGGCGCCGGGCCAGGTCGCCTGGGCCACGGTCGGCGCCACCAGGCAGGCGGCGAGATTCGCCGCGGCTGAAAGCCATACGCGACGACGGGGGACGCCCTGAAGGCGGTGACCGATGTTGAGGCGCGTGCGAAGGGTCCGCATCCGGTTCGACCGTCTCCTCGAGAAGGGCACGGCGCCGCGCCGCGGAGCCAGGCTATTCGGCCCGGGTGCCCCGCGGCACTGGGCGAACGGACGGGATCGGCTCGACCGCGCGCCCCCGTTCCCCTGGCGCGTCGAGGGGAACGCGGGCGCGCCTACACGTTGAAGCGGATCTGCATCACGTCGCCCTCCTGGACGACGTAGTCCTTGCCCTCCACGCGCACCAGCGCCTGCTCGCGGGCCCGGGCGAACGAGCCGGCCTCGACGAGCCGGTCCCAGGCGATCACCTCGGCCCGGATGAAGCCCCGCTCCATGTCGCTGTGGATCTTGCCGGCGGCCCGGTCGGCCGGCGTGCCGCGAGGGATCGGCCAGGCGCGGGCCTCGGGCGGCCCGGATCCGGTGAAGAACGTGACCAGGTCGAGCAGCCGGTAGGCGGCCTGCACGACGGCGTCCGCGCCGCGGACGTCGCCCAGCTCCATCTCGGCGGCGAGCTCCGCCGCCTCGGCCGGGTCCATCTGGGCGAGCTCGCGCTCGGTGCCGACGTCCAGCGCCAGCGCCTGGGCGCCGCGGGCCTCGGCATGGGCGACGAGGGCGGGCGGCGGCGGTCCGGGCTCGTCGGTGTTGGCGACGTACAGCACCGGCCGGGCGGTGAGCAGGCCCATGCCGAGCGCCAGCTCGCGGGCGGCCGGATCGTCGACGAGGCGCGCGGGGCGACCGGCGTCGAGGGCGGCGGCGACCTGCTCCAGCAGCGGCAGCTCGGCCTTGGCGGCCGCCTCGCCCGTCCGCACGCCCTTGCGCACCCGCTCCAGGCGGCGCTCGGTCTGCTCGCGGTCGGCGAGCGTCAGCTCCAGGTCGACGGCCTCCGCGTCGGCCACGGGGTCCACCCGCTCCTCCGGGTGCGGCACCTCGGCGTTGCGGAACGCGCGCACCACGTGGACCAGCGCGTCCATCTGGCGCAGCTCGCCGAGCGCCCGCCCGCCGAGGCCCTCCCCCTGGCCGGCGCCGGCGGCGAGGCCGGGGATGTCCACCATCTGCACCTGCGCGCGCACCCGCCGGGGGATGTCCTGGACGTCGGCGATCGCGTCCACCCGGTCGTCCGGGACCTCCGCCATGGCCCGCTGCGGTTCACGGGTGGTGAAGGGGTAGGGGGCGATCTCCGCGTCGGCGCCGGTCACGAGCGCGAACAGCGACGTCTTCCCGGCGTTCGTGCGGCCGACCAGGCCGAGGTCCACTCGACGGCCCCCCGGTCAGGCGCCGCGGAAGCCGACGTTGCGCGACGCCTCGTTCCAGATGCGCGTGAAGGCGAGCTTGCGCAGGTCGACCCAGCAGCGGCCGTCCTCGACGGCGATCTCGGTCCAGCCGGCGGTGCCGCCCTGCAGTGCCGCGGTCAGCGCCTGGAGGTCGCTCTCCTCCATCGAGACGCGGAGCACCGCGCCGCCCTCGAAGCCCAGCTCCAGCCGCCGTGCCGCCATGCGTTCCTCCCTCGCGTCGGACCGCGGGCGAGTCTAGGGCAGCCGGGGCGGGCGGTGACCCCCAGCGGGCGTCAGCCCCGACCGAGGCGCGCCAGCGCCCCGCGCACCGGCGCCAGGTCGAAGGGCGCCGCGAGGCCCACGATGACGTGGCCGCAGCCGGCCGCCACGTACTCGTCGACGCGGGCGAGCGCCGCCGGGTCGCTCACCAGCACGGACCGCTCGATGGCGCCCGGGTCCCGGCCGACGCGCGCGCACCAGTCGTCGAGCACGCGCGACTTCGCGCGCCACGCCTCGGGCGTGCCGAACCAGTTCCACGCCTGCGCGTTCTCGGCGACCAGGCGCAGCCCCACCCGCTCGCCGCCCGAGCCCATCAGCAGGGGGATGGGGCGCACCGGCGGCGGCACCAGGCGGTCGAGCCGCGCGCGGATGCGGGCGAG